>JBIKJX010000140.1:0-5185 GCA_044360785.1 Limnohabitans sp. | reverse complement strand
CTTGACCAGCTCTTTACCAAAGCCCAGCTTTTCGGCCAATTGGTACATGATCATGTGATCGGAGCGGCTTTCCCATAAAGGCTCAATGACCTTTTCACGCCACTGCAATGAGCGATTGGAAGCCGTGCAAGAGCCACTGGTTTCAAACTGTGTGGCCGCTGGCAACAAATAAACCGCGCGGTTGGGGTTCAAGTCTTCGGGCTTGCCAGGCATGGCTGCCATGGCTGCTGTTGCGGATGGATAGGGATCGACCACCACCAACAAGTCGAGCTTGTCCATGGCGCGCTTCATTTCCAAACCACGGGTTTGAGAGTTGGGCGCGTGGCCCCAATAGAACACACCGCGCAAATTGCTGTCTTGATCGATGAGCTCGTTTTTCTCGAGCACGCCATCAATCCAACGCGACACTGTGATGCCGTTCTTGCCCATCATGGCAGGGCTTGCGTAGCGGCCTTTGATCCACTCAAAGTCGACATCCCAAGCTTTGGCAAAGTGCTTCCAAGAGCCTTCAGCCAATCCGTAATAGCCAGGCAGAGAATCGGGGTTAGGGCCGACGTCGGTCGCGCCTTGCACATTGTCGTGGCCGCGGAAAATGTTGGTGCCGCCACCCGTCTTGCCAATGTTGCCCAAGACCAATTGCAAAATGCAAGAAGCACGAACAATGGCGTTGCCGATGGTGTGCTGTGTTTGTCCCATGCACCACACGATGGTGCTGGGGTTGTTTTCGTGCAGCATCTTGGCCACTTTGAAAACTTGCTCTTCCTTCACGCCGCAAGCTTCTTCCACTTTATCGGGTGTCCACTTGGCCATGATTTCGGCTTTGACAGCTTCCATGCCAAACACGCGGTCGTTGATGTACTTCTTGTCTTCCCAACCATTTTTGAAGATGTGGTACACGATACCAAACAAGAATGGAATGTCGGTACCAGAGCGAATTCGCACAAACTCATCGGCTCTGGCTGCAGTCCGTGTGAAGCGAGGGTCGACCACAATCATCTTGCAGCCATTTTCTTTGGCATGCAACATGTGCAACATGCTGACAGGGTGCGCCTCAGCAGCGTTGGAGCCAATGTACATCGCGCACTTGCTGTTTTGCATGTCGTTGTACGAATTGGTCATGGCGCCGTAGCCCCATGTATTGGCAACACCCGCCACCGTTGTGGAGTGGCAAATACGCGCTTGGTGGTCAGTGTTGTTGGTACCCCAGAAGCTAACAAACTTGCGCAGCAAGTAAGCTTGCTCGTTGTTGTGCTTGGAAGAGCCAACGTAATAAACGCTGTCGGGGCCGCTGGTTTTGCGCAACTCCATCATGCGTTCGCTGATTTCTTTGAGCGCCACATCCCAGCTGATGCGTTCGTACTTGCCGTTGACCAGTTTCATGGGATAGCGCAAGCGGTACTCGCCATGACCGTGTTCACGCAGTGCTGCGCCCTTGGCACAATGCGCGCCCAAATTGATGGGTGAATCAAAGACAGGTTCTTGACGAACCCAGACACCGTTTTCGACGACAGCATCGACCGCGCAGCCAACGGAGCAGTGAGTACAAATGGTGCGCTTAACTTCAACTTTGCCAGCGCCCACCACGCTGCCATTGGCACTGGCGGCTTGCGCTTTTTTCACCAAGCTGAGCTGAGAGGCAGCCAAGCCCACACCCACACCTAAACCTGAGCGGCGCAAGAATGTGCGACGGTCTAAGGTAGGCAATGCCTGTGTGAGGCCACGGCGCAAGCTGTGCACAAACGGCGATGAAGAAGCACCTGTGGTGCTTGAATTCTTTTTGGTCAACAACATGAAACTCTCCAGAAGAGGTGAGTGTTTGAGAAAGGGCTTAGACCAATGTGGTCTTGTAATAACGCTTGACGTGCTCGGAGAGCTCGTAGCCACCGCCACGTTCGGGCTTGGCTTTTTTGCTAGCTTGAGGTGCTAAATCTTGAACTTGGGGCAACATGCTGGTGGCCACGGCCACTGCGCCCACTGTGCCTGCACCTGCGAACAAAGTGCGACGTGAAACTTTTGGATTTTGAGAACTCATAAATGCTTCCTCTGAAGATGCTTAGGAAATACTTTGCATACGTGCTTGATCGTATCAGTTTGTCAAACACAAACAATGGGGAAACCCTTAGAGTTGTGCAGTTTCTTGACGGAAACTTGTGCTATGTCAGCAAATCAAAACCTTGCGTTTCGATGTTCAAAAATGCTTGAGTGAATGCTGCCAGTTCCGCGAAAAATAAGGCCTTGGGATGTTTCGCAATGGCATCTGTCATTTCTTGAGCCCATGGCTGAATGTGCTTTGAAAAGAACTCCCTTTGATGAGTCAAGTTGGAGACAGTAACATCGTCGCCAGCAATCAAATAGCGCATCACTTCACACAAACAAGCAAAGTGATCTTCTGTTTCAGACATGCTGTCATCTCGCTCCAAACCCAGCGCTGCCAAGTCTTCACGCAACCTGGCCACAGGTTTGTCGTTCAAAAATCCACTGACGTAATGCGAGGCATAGAGGTAAACCTCTGGCTTTCCAACGCCACCAAACAAGTGGTTGAACTCCGCCGCAATGTCAACATCAGTTGACGCTCTGGATGACGCAACAAGTTGACGCCATGGCTCTTCTAAAAATCCACCCTCCACAGGTGCATCGGTCACAGCCACTCGCATTTGCGCCAAAAACTCTGGACTGGGCGCCTGATAAAAAAGTTGCGCCAGCAGACCATAAATTTCTGCACGGGCTGTTTCTTCGTCCAAAGCCGAAGTTGATGACAGGTTGGAGCTCATGTTGGACTCATCAAGGTTTGGGAGGGATGTTGGCAATTTTGGCCTCATCCGAACTGGAATAGATGTCAATGACACGGCAATCGCCACACATTTTGAGTCGTTCTAACGCGGCACCTTGGAACATGCTGTGGCCCGCCAATTTGCCCAACATGGCTTCAATGGCCTTGAGTGTGCCGAAGGGTTTGCCGCATTTGACGCAGCCATAGGGCTGCGACTGGTTCAACACTTGCGCTTGTTTGCGTTCGGGGGTTCGCAAGAATCGAGGCACCAACTCAATGGCATCTTCAGGACACGTTGTGGCGCACAAACCGCACTGCACACAATTCTTTTCGATGAATCTCAGCTGGGGCAAATCGGGGTTGTCCTGCAATGCGCTGGCGGGGCACGCACTGACACAACTCAGACACAAGGTGCATTTGTCTGCATTGACTTTGAGTGCGCCCAAAGGTGACGCAGCGGGCAATGCAATGGCGCTGTTGTTGGGCTGCAGCGCAGAAGGCGCGTACTCACTCAAGTGGTCCAGCGCGAGTTCGAGGGTGCTGCGTTTTTCGGGCGCAACAGCATATTTGGCCAAGACAACGGGCACTTGCTTCTTCCATTTGGCTTGCAGTTTGGCAGCACCATTGGCCTGCAAGCTGCCCTCTAAATCCATGGCGTTCTTGGCACGCACCACTTGGAAATGAACACCTTCGTAACCAAGGCCCGTTAACAAACTTTGAGCGACGGCCATTTGCGCCTCAAGCCCCTCCAAATATTGCGGCGCCTCTTCGTGTGTGCAAAGTACCAAGACTTGGTGCGCGCCGTAGGCCACTGCTGTCAACCAAACTTCCAAACCCAAGCTGGCCGTATGCCACAAGGACATGGGGATGACATTGGCAGGCAAGCCCTTGGCCAATTTAAGTTGCGCGGCACGGCCCAATTCTTCAACCACCTTGAGACCGCCGTCTTGACTGTGCAACATCAGAACAGCATCTTTGCCGCCTGCTGCGTGGTAGGTCGAAAGCAAGGTTTTGATTTTCAAACCTTGCTCTTGGGCTTTGGGGTACCCATACGTCAACGCACCGGTTGGACACACGGTCGTGCATGCGCCACAACCCACACACAAATTCGGATTGACCTTGATTTGTTGGCGGGACTTGTCGCTTGAAATGGCTTCTGCAGAACAAATATCGACGCAGGCATTGCAACCGATGGTTTCGTTGCGGCTGTGCGCGCAAAGCTTTTGTTTGTAGGCAAAGAACTTGGGTTTTTCAAATTCACCCACCATGTCACGCAATTTGAGCAGCGTGGTCAGATTGCGGCCATCCCATTTGAAATAACCTTGCGGTGGGGCATGCTGTAAAAACTGAGGACCTGCAGCGCCTTCGTTTCGAAGATCTAAGATCAAATCGAATTTCTCTGAGGCTTGCGCGGGCACACGATTGAAGTCAATCGCGCCTGCAGATTGGCAGACCTTGACGCAAGCGCGGCTGGCATTGCACAGATTCATGTCAATTTGGTAATCCAAACCAATGGCATTTTCAGGACACGCTTGGACACAAGCATTGCAGCGCGTACACAAATCCAAGTTGATGGGATTGTTGTCTGACCAAGACACATCAAAGGCCCCAAGCCATCCCTGCATGGTTTGCAGTTCACCCGCAATCACGGGGTATTGGCGTTCTTGCGAACCGCCGGCTTGGCCTGCACCTTGGGCAAAGATGACCACTTGCAAAACATCGGCCACCATGGCGGCTGCTTGTTCAGCTTGATCCAGCGGCCCAATGATCAACAAACGACCTTCACTCTTGAAGGGCACTGCGGGTACCGGATCGGGTTCGGGCAAATGCGCGGCAGCCAACAAGGCCGCCAATTTCGGCGACGCATTGTGTGCGTCGCTGCTCCAACCACCCGCCTCGCGGATGTTCACAAATTTAATTGGAGAAATTGCACCTTCCGTTTGAGAAGCCAATTCTGAAAAAAGTTTTTTCTCTTGGGTGCAAGCCACCACCACTTCTTGGCCCGATTGAATGGCCTTTTGAAATGCGCCTGCTTCTCTGCGGCAAAGGGTGCTGTGAAGTGTGAGCGATTCACCCAGCGCCTGACCCAGTTTCTGGGTCTGCAGGGGCATGGTTTGGTTGCAATCGCAAATGAGTGTGGTCATGTTGTGCCGAGTTGTTTTCTAGGGGCTCAGGGTTGTCTGCTTTGGCAGTCAACTGTGTCTCTGACAGGTTTTGAATTTCGGTTTGAGAAGTATCGGACTGTGCCACATCTTCTGGCGCTTTCACCAAGCCTAAAAATTGGGCACCGACCATTTTGGCCAGCATGCCTGCGGGCAAAGGGTCTGGCGTGTTGTAGTCACCGATGTAAATGTCCAAGCCATCCATCACGTTGTAGTGCGGATCGGTAAAGAGTTTTTTCATGGCCGCATTGCG
>JBIKJX010000139.1:0-5203 GCA_044360785.1 Limnohabitans sp. | reverse complement strand
TCTGGCGCCAATACGCGACTTGTTGGTATGACACCGGAAGAAATTAAAAAAATTCGTGAATCATCACCAGAACAATTGGCCGCATCTTTTGAAAAGAAATATCGCGATCAATACGTAGCTGTCTCGCCTGATGGCGAAAAACATTGGCCAATCATTGCCAAAAAGATTTGGGACCTTTGGCTAACGCCCCTCATCCTTGAGGACAAAGATCTTGCGCTGATTAAAGCGCCAACATTAATTATCAACGGTGACAAAGATTTGATCCCCGTTGAGCATGCTGTAGAAATTTTCAAAGCCTTACCGAAGGGGCAACTTTTTATTGTGCCTGCAACCGAGCATCACACATTTGAGTTGGCAGCACCGTTGCTCAATACTGTGATGTTGCAATTCCTTAACTCACCTTAAATTTTCAATGCCCATGGCTTGGCAAGAAGTTCAGAAAATTTCATTAGTGCAAAAAAAGCCACCGATACGAATCAGTGGCTTTAAAAATGATCATGTTCACGATCATTGCATTAAGATCAATTACTCACGATAAGACTTAGTACTGTAAGTGTCGATCGCTGGTTTAGTTAGAACGGGGTTCTTTTTCACATACTGTAAGAAAGAATCAGCGTAATCCAAGAAGGTGTTTTCCTTCAGGCTCTTGTCAATTCCTTTGAGAGTCAAATAATTATCGCCGCCACCCGCTGTGAAATCATTGGTAATGACTTTGTAGGTTTTGCTCAAATCAAAACTTGTCCACTGCCCGTTTTTATTGATCTCTAAGTTAGTCGCTCTAAAGCCCTTCGCTTTAGTGATATCCACATCAAAACGCAATCCTGCAGCGTAAGGATAACCACCAGATCCGGTACCCCCGTTATTGCCGAGCATGGAATCAATACCATCTTCTACAGTATCTTTAACTTGCTGACCTGTCATGGTGATACGCACCAAAACATTTTTGAAAGGCAACAGCGTATAGACCTTGCCAACTGTAATGTCACCAGCAGCGATGTCAATGCGAACACCCCCCGCATTTTGTAAAGCGATATCCGCACCACCAAAGGTCTGTCCTTGTAACAAAAAGGCTTGCGCTACAAGCTGCTGTATGTCACCGCCACGGGCAATGACTCCGGGATCCTTATTGCAGGTGTCTCCCAAGCTAGAGCGCGTCACATCACTTTTTGCACCAATACCAGGAACACGACGCAAACACAGGTTGTCATTGGACTTGCCAACTAAAACAGAACCTAAAGCAACTTTGGCGTCACTGAATGGTTTTAAAGCAGCCGTTGTTTCAGCAAGAGGCGTTGTGATTCTGAAGACACCTGAATCAGTCAGCGCTTTTTTGTATGCTGCAGCATCTGATTGGGTAGAAACAGTGCTGCCTTCCTTGAATGAGTCGCCGACAAGTACTAAAGGCGACCCGCTACAAGAACTCACATTTCCTTTACTGTCAAATTGAACCTTGAGTTTTCCGACTACATAACTGTACTGCCATGCTTGAACTACACATACTGGCTGGCCACTCAAGTCCGTCAGTTTGGTCGGATATGGGCCTTCAGGTGTTAGACCAAAACTTGTCAAGCTGTCAGGGCCTAACAATGTGTGGGAATCGCCACCCACAATGACATCTACGCCTTTGAGCTTGGTCGCCAATTTCGTAACGTCAAACTCGTAACCGACGTGGCTCATAACAATAATTTTATTAACCCCTTGATTGGTAAGTGCGTCAATGGCGTTTTGAGTACTGATCACCTCATCACTGAATAAAGTGGTGACGTCTGGACGAGAAGCATTTTTAGTTTTTTGCGAAATCGTGACTCCTACGATGCCAATTTTCTGACCACCACGGAAAATCGTTGTGTATGGCTGAAATTTTCCAGCAATTGGTGATGTGCTGCTGGTGTTGACGTTGGAAGACAACAAAGATGTTTGACATTTATAGACATCTTTGTTCAGGAAGCCAATAAACTTAGAAAGGCCTGAATCGCCGGTATCAAACTCGTGATTACCAAAGGTCATTGCATCAAAACACACAGTGTTCATTGCGACGGCATCCGCTTCACCTTCACTTTGAGTGAAATACAAGTCACCTGTGAGTGCGTCACCAGCATGCAATTTGAGTACATTTGCCTCAGTGGCCGACTCTTCTTTCATTGCGGCAGCAACACGGGCAAAACCACCCATGGGCATGGTGACCGATTTGATCACCCCTGCGGCGTTGGTTAATTTCAGTGTCGTGGTTTCCTCGTCAAGACGCGAGTGATGATCGTTAATGTGCAGCAACGTCAAGCTCATAGAGGCATCTGTATCGCCACCGCAACCAGACAATATGACGGCCAACAGGCTTGCACCCAGTACAGATTTTATAAAACTGCTGTTTTTGTAGTTAAATATTTTTTTCATTTTTAAACCCCAACTTTGAATTAGGAAATGAAAACATATATTTATTTCAAATTGATGAAAATTAAATCGTTGTACGCAGGGTTCAACCCCGCTAAAAATGTAGATCCTATTTTTTACGAAAAAAATTAAACTTACTAAACAAGTTCTTAAATTTTTCCAAGAATTCTTTACCAAGTAATGCGATGCTTAAAAAGAACGCTATTTCACCACCAACAATTAGACCTGTCGAAATAGCCGCAGCCATCTCAATTGATAAATTCAAAAAGGGCAGAACTGCAATTGCAGCCCAAGCTATGAATGAGACCACAAAGAGAAAGTAGCCAATTAATTTTTTCATCGTATTTCGTTTTGTTTAAGCGAATATGAAAATACCATAGTTGTCACCCACACCCTTCTAGAATCCAAACTTGATTCAAAAGTTCTAAGATTCAAAGCATCATATTGAAAGCAATTACTTTGTTAATTAGAATAATTTACAACTAAGGCGTTCTATATCAAATGCAAATGGACCTAGAGGACGATTACAGATGGAACAATCATTTACTTCCAGGGTTGAGAATAGATGGAATTACTTGCGTGGAGCTCCGCACTACAGCCACATCGTTAGCGCAATCTCTCGCCCAAGCTCGTCTCGTTTAATCATAAAGATTCAAACCAACGAGGCAAAAGCCACAATCACGGCTACAGAACAACTGAGCACACTAGAACTAATTGTTCATAGATTCAAAAATGAACAAATGCTATTTCGTGGGTCTTGCTCTACAAATTCAGAAATTGATAGAAAACTTCAAAGTCTTCTTATTGATTTGTCAGCATCTCCTTTCGCTTAAGAGAGTATTTTCTCTTTCACATAGAGAAAAATACTCTTGATCCTTCTAGACCCTAAGCTTTGTTCAAAAGTGCTATTTGATCAAAGCAAGAATCGCCTGTGCCAAAATTCGTACAACTTTCAGTATGGAATTTAAAATTGATTAAAGGTACTTGTTTATGTGGTTCCGTTACTTGGCAATTAGATGAAACGCCCGATGGGGCTACCGCATGTAATTGCACAGCTTGCCGAAGATATGGCGTCCTTTGGGCATACGGTTATGTCGATGAAGACATCAAGACGCAGGGCGAAACAAGAGCTTATGTGAGGGGCAAAGCTCTAGAGTTTCACTTCTGCCCTAACTGTGGATGCATAGCTTTCTGGCGTGGTCTTCAAAAGGACGAAACAGGTAAAACACGCATCGCTGTGAATTTAAGACTTTCAGAGCGTGCAGCTGTTGCCCACATTCCCATCGATCACTTTGATGGCCTAGACACATTTGATGACTTACCACGAGATGGTAAGTGTGTTGCTGATTATTGGTTCTAATGGGGCCCAGAAGGTTCTTTTCTCATGGACGAAAAAGAATTCATCGATTCCCTGAGTTTTGCATTTAGTTTGCATGCAGACCGACAAAGGGCAGTCGAGATGAAAGCCTATTTACGAAACCAGTTTGAGTTTTTAGGAATTCAAACACCCACTCGTCGATCAATTTACAAAGATCTACCAAAACTCCCAAAAGACCCTCAATACATCCTCAAAATTGCAAATGAGCTTTGGGAGAAACCCGAAAGAGAATATCGGTACGTGGCTTGCGATCTTTTAATCAAGAATGCAAAAGTTTTTAAATTGGATGATCTGCCTGCATTCAAAAATCTTCTTCAAAAAGATTCTTGGTGGGAAACCGTTGACAGCCTTTCCAGCGCCATTAGCGACATTGTGTTGAATGAAAAACTCAATAACCATGAAAGTCAACACACTATGGATGAGTGGTTGTTAGATTCTGATTTTTGGGTCAGACGGTCAGCCATGATTCATCAATTAGGTTGGAAAAAACATACCGACACCGATAGACTTATGCAATATGCGCTAACGCTAGCACCTGAATCGGAGTTCTTTATTCGCAAAGCCATTGGCTGGGCTTTCCGTGACTATGCAAAATGCAACCCTGCATTTGTTCAAAACTTCATGCATCTCAACAAGTCAGTCTTTTCAAATCTGACAGTCAAAGAAGCTACTAAAAATTTCGGATGACTCAAATGAAAAAAACAATTGCTAATTGATTTCTCATGGGGTCTCATCATTGTTTGCGCATCTTTATTAGCTAGCTATCTGCGAGACTTGGGTTACACAGATGGTGACACCGTGACAAGAGTTGTGATGTGCCTGAGTGGACTAATGGTCGATTCGTTTGGAAATAGAGTGCCACAAACTTTGCTGCCTCAAACGGAAACAGCTATTGGTAGAAAATTAGCCTCTTTCACTTCGCACTAAAAGTAAGTCCTTGACACTAAAAGCAACTTTCTCAACCTATGAATCTACGTAACATCAGACAAGTCACTTTTGTTCTACTGATTCCTACATTTCTATTTTCGGTCGTTGGGTACTTCACCGAAAACAGTGGTTTTCAAATGGCAGGGCTTATTACAGCCTTTGTGTTCTTGATAAGAGCATGGGTAGAAGCTACCTCTTCAAGTTCTGATTTTTAGCCCCAAAACTAGATTCAAAAATTCAGAAAATAAGTAATTGACATGCTGGCGTAAGCTCAACGACCGTTAAGTCTATACATCAGCATTTCTGCAAAATACCTACCTTCAATCTTTAAAGCATTGGGTTCAATTCCATACTCAACGAATCTGAACTTTTTATATAAATTGATGGCTTCAAAATTCGTTGACGTCACAGCCAAAGTCAGTTGCTCTAATTTCATTTGAGCTTCTGAATGACTGATGGCAGTTTTGAGAAGCTCGGAAGCAACACCTAATTTTCTCGCTGATGGATCTA
>JBIKJX010000138.1:0-5238 GCA_044360785.1 Limnohabitans sp. | reverse complement strand
ACCCAAGCAAGCGATGCTCGACATGCAAAATCGTTTGCAGAAAACTTTGCGCAAGCGCATTGATTTTGTAGGCGAAGGCTGGAACTTTGGCGAAGTGGCCAATGGTGCGCGCTTTGTGCAAGCCTCACAATTGTCTTTGAATGGCACAGGCATCGGCACCTTCAATGACCGTCTGCGCGACGCCATTCGCGGTGGCGGTGCAGGTGATTCGGTTGAGAACTTGATCAAGGCACCAGGCTTTGTCAGTGGGCGCGAAAGCTCAGCCAAAGTTGCCGATCAAATCCGTGCGGGCTTGGCGGGATCACTCAGAAACTATCGCATGGCCACAGCCGATGGCACCGTCAAAGCGCTGCAAGACATTCCGTATGGTGACCAGCCCACGGGCTATGTCAGTCAGCCGAGTGAAGTGGTGAACTATGCAGAAAACCACGACAACTTGACCCTGTTTGACAGCCTGGCCATCAAATTACCGCGCAACACAGCCAGCGCAGAACGCGCGCGCGTTCAAATGTTGGCGGGTGCTTTGGTGGCCTTCAGCCAAGGGGTGGCTTATTTCCATGCGGGTCAAGAAATTTTGCGCTCCAAATCGTTGGACGGTAACAGCTATGACTCGGGTGACTTGTTCAATCTGTTGGATTGGACTTACCAAAGCAACAGTTTTGGCGACGCTGTCCCCGATTTGCAAGGCAGCCCAGAAGCAAAAGCCATCACCCTTGCTTTGCTCAATGACGCCCAACTCAAACCCACTGCGCAAGACATTGTGTGGACGCGCAATGCGCACTTGGACCTGCTGAAGATTCGCAAGAGTTCCAAGTTGTTTCGATTGGAAAATGCACAAGATGTGCAACAGCGACTGAGTTTTTTCAACACCGGCTCACAAGCCGATCCACGTTTGATTGCCGGGCATTTGCAAGGCGACAGTTTGAACGACTTCAAAGAGCTGATCTATTTTGTCAATGCATCAGAGCAGGCCCAAAATTTGGTCATTCCGCAATTGGCACACAAAGCATTTGAGCTTCACCCCGTGCAAGCCTCGCCCCAAGCGGCCGATACAAGACCCCGCGATCATGCCAAATACCAAAAGGCCAACGGTGCATTTGACATCCCAGCGAGAAGTGCCGTGGTGTTTGTGGTGAAAGGATCTAAGCCATGAAATTTTTGCCCGTGCTGCTCTTCAGTGCTTTGTTGACCAGCTTCAGCGCCAAGGCGGTTGAAATTACCATCACCTGTGGGCCGAGTGGCGGCGATGTTGAATTTTGTTTGAAACATGCGCAAGCTTGGGCCGCCAAAACAGGTCACACCATTAAGAATTTTTCACCCCCCACCAGTGCCACAGAAAAGCTTGCGCTCTACCGCCAATTGTTTGCCGCCAAATCGGGCGACATCGATGTGGTGCAAATTGACACTGTGTGGCCCGGCTTGCTGAAAGATCACCTGACAGACCTCAAGCCGTACAGCAAAGGGATCGAAGCCGAGCACTTCCCTGCCATCGTGGCCAACAACACGGTCAATGGCAAGCTTTTGGGCATGCCTTGGTACACCGATGCGGGTTTGCTGTATTACCGTTCCGATCTGTTGAAAAAATATGGCTTAAGGGTCCCGCAAACTTGGGAAGAGCTGACGCAAAC
Organism: Limnohabitans sp.; assembly: GCA_044360785.1. Classification (GTDB taxonomy): domain Bacteria; phylum Pseudomonadota; class Gammaproteobacteria; order Burkholderiales; family Burkholderiaceae_C; genus Limnohabitans_A. Next base: position 3,610 of record JBIKJX010000138.1, on the reverse strand, counting down.
TGCCGCTAAAGTGCAAGCCGGTGAACGCAACAAGGGCGCCAAGGATTTTCATGGCTTTGTGTTTCAAGCCAAGGCCTATGAAGGCTTAACTTGCAACGCGCTTGAATGGGTAGGTGGCCATGGTGGCGGCACTGTGGTGAATGCCGATGGCCAAATTACGATTCGAAACGCAGAAGCAGCCAAGGCACTGAACTTGGCGGCCTCATGGATTGGCACCATCAGCCCCACCGGTGTTTTGAATTATGAGGAAGAAGAAGGCCGCGGCGTTTTTCAAAACGGCAACGCCTTGTTCATGCGCAACTGGCCATACGCTTGGGCCTTGCTGCAAAAAAATGACAGCTTGGTCAAAGACAAAGTTGGCGTGGCCAAATTGCCCGGCAACCCCAGCGCAGCTGCTTTGGGTGGCTGGCAGTTGGGTGTGTCCAAATACTCCAAGCACCAAGCCATTGCCGCCGATTTGGTGATGTACATGACCAGTGCTGCGGTACAAAAATCACGCGCCATTCACGGCTCCTTCAACCCAACGCTGCCCGCGCTCTACAAGGACAAAGATGTGTTGGCAGCCAATGAGTTCATGGGCGCACTGGCCGATGTTTTCGCCAATAGCGTGGCTCGCCCCACCACGGCCACGGGTCTCAAGTATCCGCAAGTGAGTCAAAGCTTCTGGAATGCTGCGCACGAGGTCATGTCCAAACGCGCCACCGGTGAAGAAGCCGTGGCCAAGCTTGAATCGCGCTTGAAACAAATCAGGCGCAAGCACTGGTAAAGCCGGAGAGAACTCAACATGAATTCAAGAGTTAAAACCGCTTGGCTATTTCTAGCCCCCATGGTGGTGCTGATGCTGGTGGTGGCCGTGTGGCCCTTGGCGCGTTCCATTTGGTTCAGCTTCACCGACATCAATATCAACGACATTTCTGCTTCGCAATTTGTCGGCTTGGAAAATTACGTGGGGGAATACGGCCTGTTCTTCAACCCCAATGATGAAGGTGGTTTTTGGGCCGGTGATTGGGGCATCTCCATTCGCAACACTTTTAGCTTTGCCGTGGTGTCGGTCATTTTGGAAACACTCACGGGCTTGGGCGTGGCCCTGCTTCTCAATCAAGAATTCAAAGGTCGCGGTTTGGTTCGCACTGCGGTGCTGGTCCCATGGGCCATTCCCACCATTGTGTCGGCCAAGATGTGGGGCTGGATGTTGAACGATCAATTTGGTGTGATCAACACCTACTTGATGGGCCTGGGTGTGATCTCGCAAAAGATTGCTTGGACGGCAGAGCCGGCTTATGCCCTCTGGACCGTCGTGTTGGTGGACGTTTGGAAAACCACACCGTTCATGGCCTTGCTCATTTTGGCGGCCCTGCAAACAGTCCCCAAAGATTGTTATGAGGCTGCACGCGTAGATGGCGTTCACCCCTTGCGTGTGTTCTGGAAAATTACGCTGCCCCTCATTCGCCAGCCTTTGTTGGTCGCTGTCGTGTTCCGTTTGCTCGACTCGCTTCGCGTGTTCGACCTGATTTATGTTTTGACGGCCAATGGCAGTACCACCATCAGCATGTCGGGTTTTGTACGCCGCGAAATGGTGGAGTACGGCAACATGGGCTATGGCTCCGCGGCCTCCACCTCTTTGTTCTTAATCATCTTGCTCACGGCCATCATCTTTTTGAAGTTGGCACGCGTCAAGATGTCGGAGGATGCCAAATGAAAACCCGTTCTTCTTGGACCACGGCGTTCATTTACATCGCCTCGGCTTTGGTTGTCTTGGTGTCGGTTTATCCTTTTGTGTATGCCATTTCAACGTCTTTGAAAACGGGGACGGCACTCTTCAATACACAAATCATTCCGGACCAAGCAGACCTGCGCAATTACTACGCCTTGTTTGAGGGGGTACAACCCTTTGGCAAAAGTTTGGTTAACTCGGTCATGGTGTCGGTGCTAACAGTTGGCTTTGCCATGCTAATGGGCGTGACGGCCGCTTACGCATTGGGCCGCATTCGCTTCAAGGGCAAAGGCCTGTTGTTGATTTGTATTTTGGGTGTGTCCATGTTTCCGCAAGTTGCGGTGCTGTCGGGCATGTTTGAACTCATACAGTGGCTGGGCATCTACAACAGGGCATGGGGCTTGGTGTTGCCCTACACCATCTTTACATTGCCTTTCACGGTTTGGATCTTGACGACCTTCATGCGCGAATTGCCTGTTGAGTTGGAAGAAGCGGCCATCATGGATGGTTGCGGTCCGTTGCGCATTATTTTTCAAGTCTTCATGCCGCTGTTGTGGCCCGCCTTGGTCTCGACTGGCTTGCTGGCTTTCATTGGCGCGTGGAACGAATTTATGTTTGCCCTGACCTTTGTGGTCAACGACACCGAACGCACTGTGCCAGTGGCCATCTCGTTGATCGCGGGCGCCACGGCATTTGAAATTCCATGGGGCACCATCATGGCAGGCTCAGTGATTGTCACTGTGCCGCTGTTGCTGTTGGTGTTTTTCTTCCAAAAGCGAATCGTATCGGGCCTGACGGCTGGTGCGGTCAAAGGTTAATTTTTCTTTCTGTTCTTTTGTAACTTAAATTATGAGCAAAGCACCTAACAACAACTGGTGGCGTGGTGGCGTCATTTACCAAATCTATCCTCGCTCTTTTGCCGACAGCAATGGCGACGGCGTGGGTGACTTGCCTGGCATCACAAAGCAATTGGACTATGTAGCCAAACTGGGTGCGGATGCCGTTTGGTTATCGCCTTTTTTCAAGAGCCCGATGAAGGATTTTGGCTATGACGTGAGCGACTATTGCGATATCGATCCGTTGTTTGGCACACTGGATGATTTCCGTGCCTTGGTCAAGAAAGCGCACAACTTGGGCCTGAAGGTGATGATTGACCAAGTGCTGTCACACACTTCCGATCAGCACCCTTGGTTTGCAGAAAGCCGTGCATCACGCAACAACCCCAAAGCCGATTGGTATGTGTGGGCTGATGCCAAAGACGATGGCACCCCACCCAACAACTGGCTGTCTATTTTTGGGGGGAGCGCTTGGCAGTGGGACACCCGTCGCCGTCAGTATTTCCTGCACAATTTCTTAAGCAGCCAACCCGATTTGAACTACCACAACCCCGATGTGGTGAACGCTATATTGGGCACCGTGAAGTTCTGGTTAGAACTGGGCGTGGACGGCTACCGCTTGGACACGGCCAACTATTATTTCCACGACAAAGAATTGCGCAGCAACCCTGGGCGCGGTCAACCCAAGGGCAACGACCCTGCCGTGAATGACGTCAACCCTTATGGCTGGCAGCATCACAAGTTTGACAAAACACAGCCCGAGAACATTGGGTTTTTAAAACAGCTCCGCGCACTGCTCGACCAGTATCCCAACACCACCATGGTGGGCGAGATTGGTGATGACGACGGTGTGGCCACCATGGCCGAGTACACCAGCGGTGGCGACAAGCTGCACATGGCCTACAGTTTTGATTTGCTGGGCCCCGACAGCAGCAGCACTTATTTACACGACTTGATGACGCGCTTTGCTGAGAAGAACGCGACCGGCTGGCCTTCTTGGGCACTGTCCAACCACGACGTTGTGCGTGTGGGTTCGCGTTGGGGCGGTGAGTCGGCCGAT
>JBIKJX010000162.1:0-4812 GCA_044360785.1 Limnohabitans sp. | reverse complement strand
AGCGACAAGGTTTACCGTCACCCCACGTTCTACGAAATTCCTACTGAAGTGGGGCACATGTAATGTCTGCTGCGCAAGCCACCCTGTCTCAAACTTTGCCTCTAGATTATTGGCTGCACCTGGCTGACAACGCCTTGGTGTTGGGTCAACGCAATGCCGAATGGTGTGGCCACGGGCCCATCTTGGAGGAGGACATTGCTCTGTCCAACAACAGCTTGGACCTAGTGGGTCAAGCGCGTTTGTTGTACCAAGAAGCCGCTGCACAAATGGGCAACGGCGCGACTGAAGACACGTTGGCATATTTTCGCGACGTCAAAGATTTTAAAAATTACACCTTGCTCGAGTTGCCCCATCACGCCCCATTGGCGGGTACATCGGCCAGCGATCGAGACTTTGCCACCACCTTGGTTCGCAACTTTTTGTACAGCGCACTGATGGTGTTGGTATGGGACAAGTTGCAACATGCACCGCACGAACAATTGGCTGCCATTGCTGCCAAGTCGCTCAAAGAAGTGCGCTATCACTTGCGCCATTCGCGCGATTGGTTGCTGCGCATGGGCGATGGCACGGTAGAGTCGCATGCGCGTGCGCAAGCCGCCGTCAATCACCTCATGCCGTATACGCAAGAGTTTTGGACAAGCACCTACTATGAATCGGAAGCAGCTGCCATCACAGGTTTAGACATGGCCAGTTTGCAAAACGACTGGAACCAAATTGTCGATGACGCCTTGCTTGAAGCCACTTTAAAACGACCTGCCAATGGCGGCTTTGTGCCCACTGGCAAACACAGTGTTCACTCTGAACATTTGGGCTTCATGTTGGCCGAAATGCAAAGCTTGGCGCGTGCGCATCCCAACGCCACCTGGTAATTTGAAATCGCACCATGACACTGGCAACCCCCATCGCGTCACAAGTCAACACGCCAGCACAAAGCGCTGTTGAGCACGCGTGGGCTTTGCTAGAGTCTTTGACTGATCCAGAAATTCCTGTGGTCACGCTGCGTGAGTTGGGCATCTTGCGTGATGTACGCATGGCCCAAAACACTGAAGGCAGTGAGCAGTTGGAAGTGGTCATCACACCCACCTACAGCGGTTGCCCCGCTATGGGCCAAATTGAAGACGATGTTCGCAACTTGCTAAAAGACCACGGCTTGCAAGGCCGCGTGGTCACGCAATTAGCACCTGCATGGACCACCGATTGGATGATGCCAGAAGCCAAAGACAAACTGCGCGCTTATGGCATTGCGCCACCGCACAGTGGCGCAGATCATGATTGCCTAACGCATGGTGGCAAAGACGGCAGTGGTAGCAAAACCAGCATCGTGCAATTTGCCGCACGCAGCGCCAACAACCCAGGCCGCCACGAACTGTTGGCCGTGGCATGTCCACAATGCGGCTCTGACAACACCACCGAAACATCTCACTTTGGCTCTACCGCCTGCAAAGCGCTCTACCGTTGCCTAGATTGCATGGAGCCCTTTGATTACTTCAAACCTTATTGATGCGTCGAAACTGATCGCAACTGCTTGCAACGCATCCCTCTGAAAATTTCTCTGACCATGACCGCTTTCAAATTTCACGACCTTCAAGTTGCCAACATCACACCCGAAGCGGCAGGTGCAGTGGCCATCACGTTGCAAGTGCCCGCAGCGTTGCAAAGCGGTTTTAATTTCAAGGCAGGTCAGTTTTTAACCTTGCGCGCCACCATCGATGGCAATGACGTGCGCCGCAGTTACTCCATCAGCTCTTCAGAAAATTCATACTTAAAAAATGGCACCCTAGAAGTAGGCATTCGTCCCGTGCAAGGCGGTGTGTTTTCCAATTGGGCTGCCACACAATTGAAAGTGGGTGATGTGTTGCGCGTCATGCCCGCCGATGGCCGATTTGTGGTGCAGCGTCCGCGCGCCATTCACCGTGTGGGATTTGCGGCTGGCTCGGGCATTACGCCCATCTTGTCCATTTTGGCCACCACCTTAGAGCAGCAAGCCGAATCTAAATTCACCTTGGTCTATGGCAACCGCCGCATGGACAGCGTGATGTTCAACGAAGCGCTTCAAGACCTCAAAGACCGCTACCCCAACAGGCTCACACTCATTCATGTGTTGTCACGGCAAGCACAAGAAGTGCCTTTGCTAGAAGGCCGCATTGACGAGACCAAGGTCAAAGAAATTGTCAACAGCCTCTTGCCTGCCGCCAGCATGGACGAGGTCTTCATTTGTGGCCCCGAGGCTATGATTGAAGCCACTGAAAAAGCATTGCTTGAAGTGGGCGTGCCTGCGCGCAACATTCGCACCGAGCGATTCACATCACCCACACTAGAAGCCCTGCCCGCCGATGCACGCAAACAAGTGGTGCTGGGCCAACCCGCAGAATCCAAAGGCGATGTGGCCCTGACCGTGGTGCTCGACGGCAAGCGTCATCAAATGCAAATGTCAGCCACTGACAAAATCTTAGACGTGGCATTGGCTGCGGGCCTCGATCTGCCCTACTCTTGCAAAGGGGGTGTGTGTTGCACCTGCCGCGCCAAAGTGATGCAAGGCAGTGTGGTCATGGAAAAGAACTTCACGCTAGAAAACTGGGAAGCCGAGCAAGGCTTTGTGCTCAGTTGCCAAGCCAAACCCACCAGCAAAGAAGTGGTGATGAGTTTTGATGAGCGTTAAATCAACTCAAGCCAAGCGCTTCAACAACTCCAACGTACTGGCGCTCTGGTTCATCGTGTAAAAGTGAAGCGCAGGCACGCCTGCATTGCGCAGTTGGTCGCACAAATCGGCCACCACATCCAAGCCAAACGCTTTGATCGATGCTGTGTCATCGCCATAGCCTTGTAAGCGCAAACGAATCCAACGGGGAATTTCTGCGCCGCATGCATCTGAGAAACGAAGCAATTGTGTGGAGCTGGTAATGGGCATGATGCCCGGGACAACGGGCACATCTGCGCCCAGTTTATGGGCATCGTCCACAAAACGGAAATACGCATCAGAGTTGTAAAAGTATTGCGTGATGGCCGAGTTAGCGCCAGCCTTCACCTTGGCAACGAAGGCCTGCAAATCGGACTCCGCAGATTTAGCCTGGGGATGAATTTCAGGATAAGCGGCCACTTCAATGTGAAAGTCATCGCCGGTTTCTTTGCGAATAAAGGCCACCAAATCGGAGGCGTAATGAAACGCACCTCCCATGCCGTAGCCACTGGGCAAATCGCCGCGCAAAGCCACCAAACGCTTCACGCCCATGGCTTTCAAAGTGGCCAGCTCTTTACGCACAGATTCTTCAGAAGCACCAATGCAAGAAAAGTGAGACGCCGCAGCCACACCTTCCTTCAAAATTTCGGCCACGGTTCCAAAGGTGCCTTCTTGGGTAGAACCACCGGCGCCATACGTCACAGAACAAAACTCGGGCGCTTGTGTGTAAAGCTGTTGACGCACAACGCGCAGCTTCTCCGCACCTTCAGGTGTTTTGGGTGGAAAAAATTCAAAACTTACGGGTAATTTATTCATGCTTTATTCAGGCTTCACCGCCTGCACAAAAAACTCACGATTGCCATCGCCACCTTCAATGGCGCTGTCGTACCAACCGGTCACTTTCAAACCCAATTCAAGCAAGGACGTGCGAATGCGTTTTTCAATGACGGGGTACATGGCCGGGTCTTTGACCAAACCATTTTTGCCAATGTTCTCGGGCTGCAATTCAAACTGTGGCTTCACCAACATCAAGAGCGAGCCACCGGGCTTTAACAACGGAACAACACCCGGCAATACCAAGGTCAAAGAAATAAAAGACACATCGCCCACCAGCACATCAAAGCCAGCTTCTGCATCGGGAATGCGTTCGTCATCGGGCATGAGTTCGCGGGCATTCACACCTTCAATGCAAATGACGCGTGCATCTTCACGCACACGCGGATGCACTTGGCCGTGTCCCACATCCAGGCCCACCACTTCGGCGGCACCGTTCAACAGCAAGCACTCGGTAAAGCCACCCGTGCTTTGGCCCACATCCAAACAACGCAGGCCTGAAAGTGAAATGCCACTGCTGCGCAATGCACCTTCCAGCTTCAAACCGCCGCGCGAAACGTACTTGGATTCGGAGTCGTCCAGCAACACAATTTCTGCATCGCTGGGCACTTCGTCTTTGTTTTTGTTGATCGTGCGCCATTCCACGGAAGACTTCACAGCCTCCACCACAGCCGTTGGCAGAGCGCCCGGTGGCGTACGCCACTGAACACCTGCTGCAATGAGCCGTTGGGCCTGCGAACGAGACGCGGCCAAGCCGCGCTCTACTAACAATTGGTCTATGCGCAAAATGGCCCGATCAAAAACAAATTAATAGCGGTATGTGTCGGGCTTGTAAGGACCGTTTTTAGCCACACCAATGTAGGCTGCTTGCATGTCAGACAATTCTGTCAACATGGCGCCCACCTTCATCAGGTGCAAACGAGCCACTTTCTCGTCCAAGTGCTTAGGCAACACATAGACCTTGCCGTTTTCGTAGGCTTCGGGGTGTGAGAACATTTCAATTTGCGCAATGGTTTGGTTGGCAAAAGAAGCGCTCATCACAAAGCTGGGGTGACCTGTACCGCAACCCAAGTTCACCAAACGGCCTTTGGCCAACATGATGATTTTCTTGCCATCGGGGAACACAATGTGGTCCACCTGGGGCTTGATTTCTTCCCATGTGTACTTCTCAACGGAAGCAATGTCGATCTCGTTGTCGAAGTGACCGATGTTGCAAACGATGGCTTCGTCTTTCATGGCCACCATGTGGTCGTGCGTGATCACGTGCTTGTTGCCAGTGGCCGTTACAAAAATGTCGGCCT
>JBIKJX010000137.1:0-5284 GCA_044360785.1 Limnohabitans sp. | reverse complement strand
CCCTGAGCCCGTGGTCGAAGCAGCACCGTTGCCAGGCGGTGAAGCCATTGCGCCAACCATTTCCATCGACGACTTTGCCAAGATCGACTTGCGAATTGCGCAAATTGTTCAATGCGAAGCCGTGGAAGGTTCTACCAAACTACTTCGACTCACACTGGACGTGGGTGAAGGCAAAAACCGCAATGTATTCAGTGGCATTGCCAGCGTTTACAAGCCCGAAAACTTGGTCGGCAAACTGACGGTCATGGTGGCCAATTTAGCACCTCGCAAAATGAAGTTTGGTGTGTCTGAAGGTATGGTGCTGGCTGCCAGCCATGCTGACGAAAAAGCCGAACCTGGCATTTACGTCTTGAACCCGTGGCCAGGCGCCAAACCTGGCATGCGAATCCACTGACCTAGGTCATCTCAACGTTCATGCAACAGGTCGTGCTCAGCGCTACACTGATGCATGGCCTTTTTCTTTCGCCCCAAGCTCGTTGACACCCTCCAGGGTTACACCCGCGAACAACTAGGGTCTGACATTGCATCTGGCCTCACTGTGGGTGTGGTGGCCTTGCCTTTGGCCATGGCCTTTGCCATTGCATCGGGACTCAAGCCTGAAGCGGGCTTGTTCACCGCCATCATTGCCGGCTTCATTATTTCTGCATTGGGGGGTAGCAGAGTTCAGATTGGCGGACCTGCGGGCGCCTTCATTCTCATTGTGTATGGCATCTTGGAGCGCTACGGCTTGGCCAACTTGATCATTGCCACGGCGGCTTCTGGTGTTCTGTTGTTTGTCATGGGCTTGCTCAAGTTGGGCAACCTGATTCGCTTCATTCCGGTGGCTGTGATCATTGGCTTTACCAATGGCATCGCGGTTCTCATCATGTTGTCCCAAGTTAAAGATTTTTTGGGTCTCAAAGTCAGCAACATGCCCGCTGACTTTTTCGGCATGTTGCGAACACTGCATGAAGCTTTGCCTACTTTTCAAATACATGCCTTTGCTTTGGCTTTGGGCTCTTTGATCGTGATCGTGATGTGGCAACGTTTGGTTGCGCATCGCGCAAGCAAAGAACCCCAACACGGCCTGCAACGCGTCCTGCAAATTGTTCCTGGCTCTATCGTTGCCCTCATTCTGGCAACGTGGATTGCACAAGCCATGAACTTGCCCATTGAAACCATTGGCAGCAAATTTGGCGGCATACCCTCTGAATTGCCGCGTCTGGTTTGGCCAGAATTGAATTGGGCCAACTTGCAGCACTTGAGCATGCCCATTTTCACCCTGACCTTGTTGGGCGCCATTGAGTCCTTGCTTTGCGCGCGAATTGCCGACGGCCTGATTGAAGATCGCCACAACCCCAACCAAGAACTGATGGCCCAGGGCGTGGCCAATTTTGTGACACCCTTCTTTGGCGGTATGCCCGCCACGGGCACCATTGCGCGCACTGTGACCAACGTCAAAAGTGGGGGGCGAACGCCCGTTGCGGGCATGGTCCACGCACTGGTCTTGTTGCTGGTCGTCGGGGTGGCTGCGCCTCTGGCCAATCACATTCCTCTGGCCACCTTGGCAGCCATCTTGATGTTTGTAGCCTGGAACATGGGTGAGTGGCATGCCTTCACGGATCTCAAACAATTTCGCATGCCTTATCGTGTCACCTTACTGGCTGTTTTCCTTCTTACGGTCATGGTGGACCTGACAGTTGCCGTTGAGTTTGGTTTGATTGCGGCATGCATCACCTTCATTTACAGAATTTCAAGCCTGAGCCGCATTGAGCAACTGAGCGAAAAAGACACAGACAAGCTGGCGCATCAAGGTGGTCAAATCAGTGCTTACCGTGTTTATGGGGCGCTGTTCTTTGGTGCCGTTAAATTGATCGAAGACATCGAGAACACATTGCCTCAAAAGGCACTGGTTTTAGACCTTAAAAATCTCATTTACATAGACTCTTCAGGGGCTGAAGCGCTGCTGGCTTTGGGGCGCATGTGTCACAAAAAACAGGTCCGCCTCATCGTTTGCGGATTGAACCACCAACCGCTGGACATTGCCCGCAGGACTGGATTCCTCGATTTGATAGGTCAAAACGCCCTGCCAGACTACGATTCAGGACTCGATGCCGCTCTTTTGTCAGAAAAACGCTGACGACTGGCCGTTAAAATACGCGCCTATTCAACTGAAACCGCATTGTCATGTCGCTCTTGCACTTTTTTCGTCGCCCTGACTACCGTTCAGACACCACCCAGTTCATTGACCAACTGAAAACCGACCGCCCCCATTTGGACGCTGACCAGCAAGAGGCGCGTGCGCTGTTGTGGGACGCTTCCGTCGACCGTCATGTGCTGAAAGAATTTAACGCAGGCAAAGTGGCTCAAAAACCTTACGTCTACCAGACCCAAGGTTGAACCCTTTGGAAAACACGCTCTCGCCCGTTGAGGTCTTGCCAGTCACGAACAATCCGTCTGGCCAACCCGAAGTGATTGACCATGTGGCTGTTGCTCGGCTGTATGGCGAGCCTTTGTTTTCCATGCCAAATGACCTCTACATCCCACCCGATGCATTGGAGGTTTTTCTAGAGGCCTTTGAAGGTCCTCTGGACTTGTTGCTGTACCTCATTCGCAAGCAAAACTTCAACATCCTCGACATTCCCATGGCTGCGGTCACGCGCCAATACCTCAACTATGTCGATGAAATTCGCCAACACAATTTAGAGTTGGCCGCAGAATACTTGCTCATGGCTGCCATGCTGATTGAAATCAAATCACGCATGTTGTTGCCGCCCAAAAAAGTGGCCGAAGGCCAAGAACCCGAAGATCCTCGTGCCGAGTTGGTGCGTCGCTTGCTTGAATACGAGCAAATGAAATTGGCCTCCATGCAACTGGGCAATGTGCCGCAATATGGCCGTGACTTTTTAAAGGCTCAGGTTTACATTGAGCAAAGCTTGCAGCCTCGCTTCCCAGATGTGCACTTGGTCGAATTGCAAGAGGCGTGGCAAGACATTTTGAAGCGCGCCAAATTGGTTCAGCATCACAAAATTAGCCGTGAAGAACTCAGCGTGCGAGAGCACATGAGCATTGTTCTCAAACACCTTCAAGGCCGCAAGTTTGTTGAGTTTGAAAACTTGTTTGATCCAAGCAAAGGGACACCCGTGTTGGTCGTCACCTTCATTGCATTGCTCGAATTGGCCAAAGAGACTCTGATTGAAATTACCCAAGCCGAGGCCTTTGCGCCCATTTATGTGCGCTTGGCTTTCACACCTGCTTAATGTTGTAAAGCTTGCAGATTAAGCAAGCTCTCCTTTGGCCCCCCGGCCCATCAGTGCCGATACAGCCTCTGTCGGCTTGAGTTGACCATCGAGCAAAGCCACCACCGCTTGTGCAATGGGCATCTCAATGCCCAAAGCCTGTGCGCGTTTAACCACCGTTCGGGCGCTGTATACGCCTTCGGCCACATGACCCAATGACTGAACCGCTTGCTGCAAGTCCATGCCTTGCGCCAGCAACAGGCCTACTTTTCGATTTCGACTTAAATCGCCGGTGGCGGTGAGTACCAAATCGCCCAGACCCGACAGGCCCATGAAAGTCTCGGGCTTGGCACCCAAAGCCACACCCAAACGGGTCATTTCTGACAAACCCCGCGTGATCAATGCTGCGCGTGCGTTCAGCCCTAAATGGAGGCCATCACACAAACCGGTGGCAATGGCCAACACATTTTTAACAGCGCCACCCACTTCAACACCCACGATGTCTTGGTTGGCATAAATGCGCAAACTGGGACTGTGAAAGGCATCCACCAATATTTGACGCACTGACGCGTGCGAGCTAGCGGCGACCAGCGCCGTGGGTTGGGCTGTGGCCACTTCGAGCGCAAAGCTAGGTCCACTAAGGGCACCAGACAGCAAATGAGGCGCCACTTGCTGACACACTTCATGTGGCATGGCGCCTGACTCGATGCCATTGGAGGCCGCTTCGAAACCCTTGCACAACCAAGCCACAGGCACTGGCGAAGAACTTAAAGTTTGAAGCATGCTTCTGAGCGCAGACATGGGCGTGGCCACCACAATCAAGTCGTGGGAGTTGGCCCAAGCAGGCACGTCGTTCAGAGGCGAACTGACCGTCTGAAGTGAATCGGGAAATTGAATGTCTGGCAAATAACGTGCATTGACCCGATGGGTTCGCATGTCTTTGGCCAGCGCCGCATCACGCGTCCACAACTGAACCGCGTGATGGGCTGAGTGACGGCTGGCACTGATTGCCAGCGCTGTGCCCCATGCACCTGCCCCGATGACCGCAATCTTCAGGCTCAAGTTGGAGACTCAGAAAATTACTGAACTTGGGGTGCTGCAGCAGCTGCTTGCTCGGCCAGTTGCGCTTGTTGCTGCTCGTACATGGCTTGGAAATTAATTTCAGCCAAATGAACAGGTGGGAAACCTGCGCGTGTGACGATGTCGGCAATGTTGCCACGCAAGTAGGGGTAAACAATTTGAGGGCAAGCAATGCCCATGATGCTGCCCATTTGGTCTTCAGGCACATTGCGAATTTCAAAAATGCCAGCCTGTTTGCACTCGACCAAGAAAACAGTTTTGTCTTCAATTTTGGTGTGGACGGTGGCTGTGACGCAAATTTCGTAAACGCCTTCTGCGGCTTGGTTGGCTTCAACACCCAACTGAATGTCCACCGCGGGTTGCTGTTGTTCCAACAAGATGGCAGGTGAATTGGGTTGCTCCAAAGACGCTTCTTTCAAGTAAACGCGCTGGATTTGGAACAATGGGGTGTTTTCTTCTGACATAAAAACTCTTGAGTTGAAAATAATCTTCCCATCGGTGACTCGATCAAGCCTGAACCTAGGGCCAAACCAGATTATCACCGATGAAAACTGCCCCTCATGGGAGGGTTAACTTGTAAATTGAGGGGCGTTTGGGCGATTTAAGCTTGCAGTAAAGGCATCAGTCCGCCCTTGGCGTCCAATGCCATCAGGTCGTCGCAGCCACCCACATGGGTCTCGCCTATGAAAATTTGAGGCACCGTTCTGCGGCCTGTGATGTTCATCATGTGTTCGCGGGCTTCGGGCAGTTGGTCGACACGAATTTCTTCAATGTCTGCCACACCTTTGGCCTTCAAAATTTGTTTGGCACGAACGCAATAAGGGCAGACGGCGGTGGTGTACATCTTCACATGGGGCATAACAACTCCAAATAGGTCATTCAAGGAATTAGGCTTTTTCTGTGGGCAAACTGGCTTCGCGCCAGGCTTTCAAACCACCCGCCAAAGATTGCGCGCGCTCGTAGCCCAGCTTTTTGGCTTGCGCCGC
>JBIKJX010000003.1:0-17546 GCA_044360785.1 Limnohabitans sp. | reverse complement strand
CAGTGAGCAGTTTTGCAAACGAGCGTCCGCCTATCCAGGCACAAAGTGGGAATGCTTTTTTAAGTCCAGCCATGTTGGCGATGCAAAACGATCCTATGGCCAATCCCATCAGCCTTTGGTTAGACAAGGGCCAGGCCCTATGGGCAAGCTCCGACACTAAGGCATCTTGTGCACAGTGTCATGGCGCCGTGGAAAAAAACAAGACCTTCGCAAGTCAATTTCCCAAATGGTCTGCCCCTTTGAAAAAACTGATCAATCTCGAAGATCAAATTATTCAATGCTCGGAAAGAACTTCGAAGCCTTACAAGAATTTAGAAGACCCCGATGTACTCGCCTTGAGTGCCCTTCTGCATCAACAAAGCAAAAATCAAACGATCTTGCTCAGACCCAACAACAAGCACAAAGAGGAATGGCAAAGAGAACTCCAAGCAGGCGCGGAACTTTTTATGCAGCGCATGGGCAGAATGAACTTGGCCTGTACGCATTGCCACGATCAGAACATTGGCAAGAAAATGCAGGCAGACATCATTTCGCCCGGCCACCCCACAGGCTTTCCCATCTTCAAAATGAGTTGGCAAAGCATGGGCAGCTTGGATCGGCGAATCCGTGCTTGCTACTCAGGCGTTCAAGCTGACATCCCACCAGCCGGCAGTCAAGATTTAAGACAGCTCGAACTTTTTTTAAAAATGCGCGCGGAAGGTTTGTCCGTCGAGGGTCCTTCTTTAAGGCGCTAATCCAAGCCTTGCAATGACTGATGACGTCAGCTTGGACCCGACTCAGCCATTAGAAAAATTCTGTGTCGACTTCAGAGTTGGCCAGATCGTTGTAGCGGCTGCCCACCACCGTTTTTTCGTTGATGAGTCGGTCCAGTTGTTGAATGAGTTCTGGACTCAGCTTGACATCAACTGACGCCAAATCGTCCATTAAATGTTCTACGCTGGTAGTGCCAGGAATGGGAATGATGTTGGGGTCTTTGTGCAGCAACCATGCCAAAGCCAATTGCGCAGGTGAGCAAGCAGCTTCTTTGGCCAGTTGTTGAAAGGGTGCCAACAACTTCAAATTGGCAGCATAGTTATCAGGTTCAAAGCGTGGCATCGATTTACGAATGTCTTTGGCATCGAACGCTTGCAGGTTCAACTCGCCACACAGAAATCCGCGCGCCACAGGACTGAAGGCCACGAAGGTGGTGCCCAGTTCTTGGCAAGCTTTTAAAACGGCGATTTCGGGGTTGCGAGTCCACAATGAGTATTCAGTTTGAACGGCTGTAATGGGATGCACCGAATGGGCTTTGCGCAAGGTGGCAGCGGAAACTTCTGACAAGCCAATGGTTTGAATTTTGCCCTGACGTACCAAATCACTCAGAGCGCCTACGCTGTCTTCAATGGGAACTTTCTTGTCCCAACGGTGCAAATAGTAGAGGTCGATGACATCTGTTTGCAGGCGCTTCAAAGCAGCCTCACAGGTACTGCGAATGGTTTCTGGGCGACCATCAATCACACGCACCAACTTGCCATCGCCTTTGACATCAACACCTGTCATACCGCACTTGCTGGCCAATGTGAATTTTTGACGGTGTTTCTTGAGAACCTGACCCACCAAAGTTTCGTTGGTGCCAAAACCATACAAAGCGGCTGTGTCAAAGAAAGTAACGCCTTGGTCCAGGGCTGTTAAGAGGACTTTTTCTGCTTGCTCAAACGATACGGGCGCACCGTATGCATGACTCAGGTTCATACAGCCCAAACCAATTTCACTGACTTGAAACGGACCCAACTTTCTATTTTTCATGTTCAACCTTCATGATTTATGCGCGAACTTGCTGCGTCCATTTTGGCAGAGGTGCCGAACGATGCAAAACATCTTGATGCAACCAGATGGCGCTCTTGCGGGCACGTTCAGCCACCGTTTCTAGTGGCAATTGTTGATAGTCGTCATTGAACACTTCAAAGCTGTAATCGCCGCGATATCCAATTCGCTCCAAGCGCAGCACCAAATCGGCCAACTGCTCGCTGTGAACACCTTCACCTGGAAAGACACGGAAGGTTCGAGCGGTGGTCATGCGTTCTTCAAAGGTGGGCGTTTCGTGCCACATGAAATCTGACAGCTGCGCTAGAAAAATGCGGTCTGCGTCAATGTCTTCAATGTCATCCAACGATGAGTTGGCCGCAAAAATGTGAAAGGAGTCAATGCCAATGCCTAAATTAGGGCAATCAGCTCTGCAAACCACATCCCAGGCAGTGGTGAATTCATTCACGGTTCGTCCCCATGAAAGACCTTCATAGGCCACCTTGATGCCCAAAGGCAGTGCCATCATGGCGAGTTTTTTGAGATCTTTGGCAATCAAGTTCAAGTCATCGGTGGCATGACGCGACGTTGAGGAACAAGCCAGTAAGACCTTGCTGCCAGTGGCCGCGCACATTTCTAACATGGACTTGGCAATGTCCACTTTGTAACTGTGCAAGTGGCCAGACAAACCTTCAAAGTCTCGCAGAACTTGAAACCCGGTGGGCCGAAGTCCGCTGTCCTCAACCGCCTTGACGGCGGCCTTGACGCCACCTGGATGGCCCACCAAATCGCGGGCCATTAACATCACTTGAGAAAAGCCAGCGCCCTTCATGGCCTCCAGCTTGGCTTCCAAAGGACCCGCCATCGTGATGGTGTCCATGCCATATCCGTCAAGTAAGTTCATGGGCGTCCTTCATCGTGTTGATGAACAAGCTCGAACGAGACCGAGCCCAAAGCACTGCGCGTGAGTGCACCACGGTCTTCTGGATGCAACTCTTTGGACTCTACAAATTCAACGCCGTTGCTTTTCAGTGTTTGAACGGCCTTGGCCACATCCTTGACACCAAAGCCAATGCGTTTTAGTGATTCTGGTGACTCATCACTCTCCATCCAAGGATCGGGCTCAATAAGTTGCCACAGAAATTGACCGCAAGGGCTTTTCATCAACTTGCCTTTGGGCAAGATGCCAAATCGCTCCTCATCGGGGATCACACTGAAGTCAAACATGTGTTCGTAATAGGCCATCCAGTCTTCGCTTCTGGCCGCACCGATGTATTGAACCAAACCAAAATAACTCATGCCTTCAACCGCTACTGGGTTCTGATCGACTGTGGGAATCGGTTTGAAATCGATGTCGTAAATAGAAAACTCTTGCCAACGATCGACAAAGTAATATCGTGTACCGCCTGGGCCATGAATTGCGGGAATATGCAACTCCATGGCCTGCGCATGGCTGTTGACCGACCAAGCGCCCAAGTCAATGCAACGTGTGTGCGCCTTGAGCGCATCTTGCACTCGAAACGCCACCGCTGCAATTTCGGCTTGGCCATCTGCGGTGGCAGCAACCCGCGCGTCTTCCGGATTGGCATTGACAACCAAATTCATATCGCCTTGGCGATACAGCGTAACTTCGCGAGAACGATGACGTGCAATGGGTCTGAATCCCATGGACTCTAAAACCTGACCCAAAGCTTGGGGTCGGTTGGTGGCATATTCAATGAACTCAATGCCTTGAATGCCCAATCGATTGGGCATTTCGGGAACAGCTTCACGATTCACAGCACGCAGATTCATACTCATTACTCCGACATTCATTAAGCCAAGCGGGCCACACTGCGAAGGACTTCGGCAGTGGTGGTCTTGAATCCAAAATATTCCAAGTAAGCTGGAATTTGCTCAAACAACATGTCCGAGCCTACCTGAACTTTACATCCTCTATTTTTGGCAGCCTGTAAAAAGGCTGTCATCTCTTGACGCATCACGACCTCACCCACAAAAGTTTCTGGGGCAATGCGGGAAACATTCATGGGCAATGGATCACCCTCGTTCATGCCCATGGGTGTGGCGTTCACAACCAAATCATGCCCCTCAGGATCGTTGGAACCAGTATCGACTTTAATCTTTGGATATTCTGATTGCAAGCGTTGGCCTAAGCCCTCGCAAGACGCGGTATTCACATCAAATAAACTGATGGCATTGATTTTTTCTGCGGCCAAGGAGGCCGCAATGGCAGAACCGACACCACCACATCCCACGACCAAGACTCGTTTGCCTTGAAGCGTAAAACCTTTGCGCTTCACGCCGCGAACAAAACCTGCGCCGTCAAACATGTCACCTACTAATCTGCCATTTTCGTCTCGCTTGACGGCATTGCAAGCGCCGGCCACTTTGACGGTAGGCGTCACTTCATCAAGCAGACCCACCGTGGTGACCTTGTGCGGCATGGTAATCAGCGCGCCTCGAATGTTGCTCAAGTGAAAGACTGATTTTAAAAAATGAGGGTAATGTGCTGCCTGACAGCCCATCGGCACCACCAATGCATTGATACCCTCTTTTTCAAAATAAGGGTTGTAAATCAGGGGTGATTTAAAACTGTGCGTTGGATAGCCAATGTGGGCGATCAGCTCAGTGTTACCGTCGATGTTCATGATGCGCAAATAAAAATGCGAAGCTCTAAGGCCAGCTTAGAGACTTCGCAATGAAATGACATAAAGGTCTACTGTAGGACCTGATTGATTTGGACCTGGTTGAAACCTGAATTACTTGCGCAATTTGGTCAACTCGGCCTGCAGCTCAGCCACTGTGGCAGCGATGGGTTCACCATGCTTGGCAATGACTGGCTTCATTTTTTCACGCAAGATGGCCATTTCAGATTCTGGCAACGTGGTCACGGCCATGCCATTTTTCTTCAAACCTTCCAAGGTACCTGCTTCCAATGCACGCGCAGTTGTACGCTGGAATTTAGAAGATTCAGCCACAGCATCAGAGATGATTTTCTTTTCTGCAGCAGACAAGGTGTCCCAGAATTTTTTACTGATGACCACTGACTGTGGGTTGTATTGGTGACCTGTCAGAACCAAGTTCTTTTGCACTTCAAACAGCTTGGCACCGTTGATGGTGGCCACTGGATTTTCTTGTCCGTCAACCGCTTTTTGTTCAAGCGCTGCATACAACTCAGGGAATGGCAGCGGTGTTGGGTTTGCGCCCAATGCTTTGACCCAGTCCACGTTGATGGGGTTTGGAATGACACGCAATTTCAAACCGTCAATGTCGGCAACTTTGGTGATAGGGCGCTTGCTGTTGGACATGTGGCGGAAGCCCAATTCGTAGTAGCCCAAGCCAACCAAACCTTTTTCTTCCAACTTAGCGTGCATTTTTTTACCGAATGCGCCATCCACCACGGCATCAGCTTCCCTGCCGCTGGCAAACATGAAGGGGAAATCAAATACTGCAAAGTCTTTGACTTGGCTGGCAAAAATACCAGAGTTCATGGACGCCATTTCCAAAGCGCCGCCCTGAATGGCTGACACGTTGGCTTGGTCGCTGCCCAAAGCGCCACCTGGAAAAACATTGACCTTGATTTTGCCGCCAGATTGTTTTTCAACGATCTCTTTGAACTTTTCCATGCCTTGAACAATGGGGTGACCTACGGCGTTTTGGTTAGCAAACTTAATGGTTTTCTCTTGTGCGGAAGCAACGCCCATGGCAACCAAAGCAACGCTTGCCAAAACTGTCTTGATAAAAACACGTTTCATGTCTGTGTCTCCTGATGAAATTGATGGTCGTACGCAGAACAAGGATTCAGTTGCTTGGCGTACCCGAACAAGCAGTGAATGGAAAATTGTTGGGTTAATAGAACCATCGGGCTGGGACCATGATGATCGATGGAAATAGCACCATCAAGAACATGATCAAGAATTGAACTGCCATGAAGGGCATCACCCCTTTGGTGACCTCATCCATGCGCATGCGACCCACGCCAGCGACCACGTTCAAAACTGTGCCCACCGGCGGTGTCACCAAACCGATTGAGTTGTTGATGATGAACAACACACCAAAATAAACGGGGTCAATACCGGCCGCTTTAACAATTGGCATCAAGACAGGCGTCAATATCAGAATGGTGGGCGTCATGTCCATGGCCGTGCCCACAATCATGACCAGCAACATGATGGCCATCAAGAGCAAGGTCGGGTTGTCCAACAAGGGCTGCAATAAGGTGACCACTTGTCCAGGCAAATTAGCAACCGTAATGAGCCACGCTGACACCATGGCTGCCGCCACCAAGAACATAACCACAGCTGTGGTGCGAGCAGCTGTTTCAAAGACTTCATACAACTGGCGCCATTTAAGTTCTTTGTAAATCACAGTGGCCACAAAGAGTGCATACACAGCAGCGACTACGGCGGCTTCTGTGGGTGTGAACACACCCATGCGCAAACCCACCAAAATAATGAGAGGCAACATCAAGGCCCAACCGGCATCCCGCAAAGCCTTCAATACCTCAGACTTCGATTTTCTAGGTGGCGGTTCTAAATGCTCTTTGCGAGTCAACCACCACCAAGTGATCCACAAGCCTGCACTCAAAACAATGCCAGGAAAAATACCAGCCAAAAACAACTTGCTGATTGAGACGTTGGCGGCCACGCCAAAAATAACGAATCCAATGGAGGGCGGAATGATGGGGCCAATCACGCCACAGGCTGCGATCAAACCGCTGCTTCTTGATTTGTCATGGCCTGCCTTGACCATCATGGGCAACAACAAGGCTGTCAAAGCAGCGGCATCGGCAACAGCAGAGCCAGACAAGGCCGACAACAAAATGGCCGCCACAATGGTGACGTAACCCAGACCGCCACGGATGTGACCGACCAGCGCCAGAGCAAAATCGACAATGCGGCGTGAAAGACCGCCAGTGTTCATGATTTCACCTGCAAGCATGAAAAACGGGACGGCCAGCAATGGGAAGCTGTTGGCACCTTCAATGACGTTTTGCGCCAAAATTTGGGCGTCAAACATGTTCATGTGCCACATCAAGGCAGCGCCACAAATCAGTAAGGAAAAAGCAATGGGGACGCCCAGTGCCATGGCGGCAAGCAAAGATCCTAAGAAAACGGCAATGGTCATGGTGTTCTTTCTTATTTCACAGGCGCGGGCACATCGACCGGTTCTTCTTCTGATTCACGAATGCCAATCAACTCGCCGTCTGACAACTGACCGCGCGCCAATCTCACCAATTGATTGATCAAAATAATGGCGCCTGACACTGCCAAGACCAAACCACAGCCATAGAACATGGCCATAGAGACCTCCATCACGGCGCTGGTGGTTGTTAAATTGATGATGACTTGCTCGTACGAGCCTTTGAAGAGCAGATAACAAATGCCAAGCATCAGAAAATGCCCAATCACAAAACATACTTTTTGTTTGGCCACAGACAAACGCGAGACCAAGGTGTCTGAACCCAAATGTGCGCCCTCTTTCATGGCCACGATGGCCCCCAGGAAAGTCACCCAGACAAATAACCAGCGAGAGAGTTCTTCAGAAATGGTGAGGCCGGAATTGAAGGCATATCGCAACACCACATTGCCAAACACCAAAACGACCATGAGCGCCAAGCAAACTGCCATGATGACTTTGAGACATTTGCAGTAGATATCAAGAAACTTGTTCATGGGCTGTATGGGTTTTGTTGAGTCCTGTACAAAATGTACAAAACAGTTAGTTTAGTAAATATAAGTAAAAACCCTAGTTTTTGATTGCATAACAAGCTACCTGTTATAGCAATTCGATCTAACTCTAGGTTTTGGCTACAAAATTCAAAATGAGACTCACCACATGCGCTCTTTGGAGGGTTTGGGCTTTGCCTGAAGAACGCTTGTGATTAAAGATGAGCCCGAAGGTGTGCTGGTTGGACACATTGAAAAACGACAAAGCCGAGATGGCAGAGTGAATGTCCAAGGGTGTCAGCCCAGGTCTGAAAACGCCGCTCTTCACACCCCGCTCGTACAAATTTTGAATGGTCTGAATCGCAGAACCATTAAGCTGTTGAATATCTTTGCTTTGACCAATGTATTCGCCACGCTGAATGTTTTCATTCATGACCAAACGAATGAAATTTTCATTCGCTTGATGGTGATCGTAGGTAAATTCAACCAACGCTTTCAAGGCTTGAACAGGTTCTAAATCTTCAAGGTGCAAGTCAGATTCAATTTGACGCATGCGGCGATAGGCTGCTTCCAGCACCGCCAAATACAAGCCTTCTTTGCTTGCAAAATAATAGTAAATCATGCGCTTGCTGGTACGTGTCGCCGCAGCAATTTCGTCGATTCGTGCGCCCGCCAAACCTTTGTCAGCAAACTCTTTGTTGGCCACCAACAAGATTTCAGCCATCGTCCGTTCAGGGTCGTTGGTTCGTGTCGTTTGTTTGCGTGAGGATTTTTTGACAGCGGTCGCCATGGGCGAAATGTACCATCTAGTTAATAAGAAAATCAATCTTTCCAAAAAAAATGGCTGTGAGATGCACAGCCATTTTGGAGAGCAGCAAGAGCCTCAAGCTGTCAGCTGCAACTCGAGTTCGTGCAACACTTTGTAGCAAGGCAAGACCTGCGCCACACTTGAGTTTGGCTCACGACCTTCTTGGATGGCCGCAAAAAACTCACGGTCTTGCAATTCAATGCCGTTCATGGACACAGCCACATTGGACACATCAATTTTCTCTTCCTTGCCGGTGAATAAATCGTCATAGCGAGCCAGATAGGTCCCTGTATCGCCAATGTATCGGAAGTATGTGCCCAGAGGCCCATCGTTGTTAAAGGACAAGCTCAAGGTGCAAATGGCGCCGTTGGCCGCTTGCAACTGAATGCTCATGTCCATGGCAATGCCCAACGTGGGGTGAATGGGGCCTTGCACCGCATTGGCTTTGACGATGGGGCTCCCTGCTTGGTAGGCAAACAGGTCCACAGTGTGGGCGGCGTGGTGCCACAGCAAATGATCGGTCCAGCTGCGCGCTTGACCCAAGGCATTCATGTTGGTGCGACGGAAGAAGTACGTTTGAACATCCATTTGCTGAATGTTGAACTCACCTGCTTTGATTTTCTGATGGACCCATTGATGGCTGGGATTGAAACGACGGGTGTGACCGCACATGGCCACCTTGCCAGTTTCCTTGGCCAGGCGCACCACTTCTTCGGCATCTTTCCAGCTGTCTGCCAATGGAATTTCTACTTGAACATGCTTACCCGCTTTCAAACAGGCGATCGATTGGGCCGCATGCATCTGTGTCGGTGTGCACAAAATGACAGCGTCTACTTCTGGCAAGGCCAAGCTGTCCGCCAAATTGGTGGTGATGTGCTTGATGCCATATTTATCGGCCACTTCTTTTGTTTTTTCAAGGTCACGGCTGATCAATGAAACCACTTCAACGCCATCAATGTTTTTGATACCGTCTAAGTGCTTAATTCCAAATGCACCCGCACCTGCCAATGCCACTTTAATGTTTTTCGACATCACTTCATTCCTCTGTTCAAAATTGATTTTCTAAAATCAGATGGCCTACGGCTGTGTTGGACGCAGGCACATGATAAAAGCGGTGCTTCACTGCTGGCGCTTTACCGCCCGCGACATCGTTCATGGCACCGCGTGCTATGAGCCACATGACCAACTCGATGCCCTCACTGCCCGCTTCCCGCACATAGTCAATATGGGGAATGTCTGCCGCAGCTTGTGGGTCATTGATCAACTTGTCTAGGAAAGCATTGTCAAATTCTTTGTTGATCAAGCCTGCTCGTGCACCTTGAAGCTGGTGACTCATACCGCCAGTGCCCCAGATGTGCACATTGATGTCTTCGTCGTAGCTTTCAATGGCTTTGCGAATGGCCTTGCCCAAGTTGTAGCAACGCTGGCCGCTTGGCACAGGATATTGAACCACGTTGACTGCAAACGGAATGACTGGACAGGGCCATTCAAACTTATCGGCAGGCGGTTGGCCGCACATCAAAGACAAAGGCACACTCAAACCATGATCGACATCCATCTTGTTGACAATAGTGAGGTCAAAATCTTGTTGGATCACTGACTGTGCAATGTGCGACGCCAAATCTGGATGGCCTTTGACCACAGGAACAGGCCGAGGTCCCCAGCCTTCATCAGCAGGTTGAAATTCGGCGGCGGTACCGATGGCAAAAGTTGGAATGAAGTCCAAGCTAAATGCGGTAGCGTGGTCGTTGAAGACCAAGAAAATCACATCGGGCTTGTTGTCTTTCATCCATTGCTTGCCGTATTCGTAGCCTTTAAAAAGAGGCTGCCAATAGGGTTCTTGGGTTTTACCCAGATCGAGCGCTGCGCCAATGGCAGGAACGTGTGAGGTGAATACAGAGGCTGTAATTTTTGCCATGATCAGTTTGCTTTCTTCGCGGCAGAGCCTTGAGGTTGCTTGTGTGCTTGTGCGTCGCCGTCTTCGCCAATGAAACGATTGCCCTCGACAGAGCGACCACCACTGATCATCATGTTGCGATACTCTTCTTCGGTCATGCCGGTCATCGAGCCAGCCATTTGCTGAAAGCTCTTGCCATCCGTGGCGCCAATCTTGGCCAAAAAATAGATGTTGCCACCCGTGCGCATGCACCAATTCAAGTCACGGGCCAGCACGGCTTGTTTTTGCTCTTCTGTCATGGCCCACTCATCGAGGTAGGCGCGTTCATTGGCTTTGAATCGCTCGCGATTTTCAGCTTTCATGAGCGACATGCAAAACTGATTGATCCAATAACCTTTGCGGCTTTGTTCGGCATCGAAAATGATGGTGCCAGGCACATCCAAATAGGGTTTGTCTAAAGACATTAAATTTTCTCCTCAGGCCAGTACAAGCGCATTGGGTTGTCGACCAACAATTTTTGTTGTTGTTCAGGGGTGGTTGCAATGTGGGGAATAAAGTCCACCAACAAACCATCGTCTGGCATGTGCTTTTTCAAGTTGGGGTGTGGCCAATCGGTACCCCACAGAACGCGATCTGGAAAGGCTTCTACGATGGCCTTGGCAAAGGGGACCACGTCTTGATACGCATTTTGCTCGCCGTTTAAGGCAGGTGCGCCGGTGACCGACAAGCGCTCAGGACAAGTGACCTTGCTCCAGACGTTTGGATGCTCGCGCATGAATTTCATGAACAATTGAAATTGAGGGCCATCCACGGGCAATTTAACATCGGGCGTTCCCATGTGATCCACCACCACAATGGTTGGCAGGCCTGTGAAAAAGTCCCACAACTCTGGCAAATCTACTGCTTCAAAATAGATCACCACGTGCCAACCCAATTTGTGAATGCGAGTGGCGATTTCCATCAACTCTTCTTTGGGCGTGAAGTCGACCAAACGCTTGACGAAGTTAAAGCGAACACCGCGAATGCCTGCGTCATGCATGGCTTGCAATTCTTCATCCGTCACTGAACGCTTCACAGAGGCCACACCGCGTGCTTTGCCATTGGAGTGCAACAAGGCATCAACCGTTGCGCGGTTGTCAGTGCCGTGGCAAGTGGCGCCCACCACCACATTGCGAGAAAAACCCAAGTGATCTCGCAGGGCATACAACTGGTGTTTAGACGCATCGCATGGGGTGTACTTGCGCTCAGGCGCGTAAGGAAATTCATCGCCAGGACCAAAGACATGGCAATGGGCGTCGACTGCGCCTGCTGGCAATTTGAATTTTGGTTTGCTAGGGCCTGCGTACCAGTCAAGCCAGCCGGGGGTTTTTTGAAATTCCATGTTGTTTACATTTCCACAATTCAATTAATCGATGTACTTCAAACCTGCTTTGGCCAAAGGCTCACGCATGTTGTACATGTCCAGACCCAAAACGCCTGCGGCCAATTTGGCGCGCTTTTCGCCCTCGTTGGCTTCACGCGCCTCAGCGGCATCCGCCACTTTTTGAGCCCAAGCTGCTGGCACCACAACCACGCCGTCGTCATCGGCCACCACTGCATCACCTGGATTGACATTGACGCCTGCACACACCACTGGAATATTGACAGAGCCCAGGGTTGATTTAATGGTGCCCTTCGCGCTGATGCCTTTGCTCCAGACAGGGAAGCCCATGGCCGTGAGTTCGCGGACATCACGAACACCCGCATCAATGATCAATGCTTTGGCACCACGGGCCATGAACGATGTGGCCAACAAGTCGCCAAAAAAACCATCGCAGTTGTCAGCGCTGATGGCTGCAACAACCACATCGCCGGGCTGAATTTGCTCTGCAACGACATGCATCATCCAGTTATCACCGGGGTGCAACAACACTGTGACGGCAGTACCCGATACAGGCGCGCCACTGTAGATGGGTCGCATGTATCTTTGCATCAAGCCAACGCGGCCCATGGCTTCGTGAACCGTTGCCACACCAAAGCGGCCTAATTTTTCGACGGCCGCTTTGTCTGCGCGGGTGATGTTACGTTTGACAATTCCGAGTTCTGTCATGGTCATTTCAGTGAGTTAAGTTATAGGATTTTGAGCACAAAAAATTAGAGACCTTTGGCCTTTAAATGCGCATCTAAGCGAGGGAACACACGGCGTGTATTGCCTTCGTAAATTTTGTAACGTTGATCGTCGTTCAGAATGTCAGACGACTGGATATAGCGCTTGGTGTCGTCAAAATAATGGCCTGTTTCTGGATCAATGCCGCGCACAGCACCAATCATTTCAGAAGCAAACAAAATGTTTTCAACTGGGATAACTTTGGTCAGCAAATCAATGCCAGGCTGGTGATACACGCAGGTGTCAAAGAAAATGTTGTTGAGCAAGTGGTCTTTCAGCAATGGCTTTTTAAGCTCTTGCGCCAAACCACGGAAACGACCCCAGTGGTATGGTACGGCGCCGCCGCCATGGGGAATCAAAAACTTCAAAGTCGGAAAATCTTTAAACAAATCCGATGTGAGGCACTGCATGAAGGCGGTAGTGTCGGCATTCAAATAGTGTGCGCCTGTGGTGTGAAAGCAGCTGTTGCAACTGGTGCTCACGTGAATCATGGCGGGCACGTTGTACTCCACCATTTTTTCGTAAATAGGATACCAATGTTTGTCGCTCAAGGGTGGTGAGGTCCAGTGCCCACCCGATGGATCCGGATTGAGGTTGATACCCACATTGCCGAACTCTTTGATGCATTTTTCCATTTCAGGAATGCACGTTGCGGGGTCAACGCCTGGCGATTGCGGCAACATGGCCACAGGCACAAAGTGTTCTGGGAACAACTGGCTGACGCGATAGCACAGTTCATTGCAAATGGCCGCCCAAGTGGATGACACATTGAAGTCCCCAATGTGATGGGCCATGAAACTGGCGCGCGGGCTGAACAATGTGATGTCAGAGCCTCGCTCTTTCATCAAGCGCAGTTGATTGGTTTCAATCGACTCACGCAACTCATCGTCACTGATTTTGAGGTCAGAAACTTTTGGGCCAAGTTCTGGCGTGTTCAAGTTTGCAATTTGCGCATTTCGCCAGTTTTCCAAAGCCTTGGGTGCTGTGGTGTAGTGACCATGGCAATCGATGATCAATGGTTTTTGTTGACTCATGTTATTTCCAATGGATAAAAATGAATGATTGAAATTTCTTTAAGCTTGGCCAGACCAAATCGATGAAGGCACCATGGCTTCACCTCGCATCAGCAAACGCGCGGTCCGCAGCAAAGCGGCTTGTTTCACCAGTTGACCGCCAGGCAAATGACTCGCAGGTTGTGTTTGCAAGGCCACACTGAACTCCCCGGTGGGATGTTCAACGGACACGTTTTTTGTCAAGCCAGAAGGCATGACCGCAACACCTTCACACACTGAGCCTTCCAGCACGCAAGCCGTGCCCACGGTGACAGCAGCCAAAACGCCAATGGCATCATGGCAAACGTGGGGGATGAAACTTCGTGTGGCAATAGCGCCGCCGTTTTGGGGCGCAGCAATCAAGGTCATTTTGGGATAATTTTTTTGGCTGACATCGCCCAAGCCCATCAAAAGGGATACCTGCAACCTCAATGCTTCAATTTTGGTTTTGAGTTCTGTGTCGGCATTCAGGTCGGCCACCGATTCATAGCCTGTGCGACCCAGATCGGAGGCTTTGAACATCACCAAGGGCATGCCGTTGTCAATGCAGGTGACATCCAGCGTGAAGGGCTCAAATCCCGCACCAGTCACTGTCAAGCAGTCTTTGACACGGCCGGTCGGCAACAAGCCTTCGCAAACTGAGCCCGCTGTGTCCAAGAAATTAATGACGACAGGCGCAGACGTCCCTGGCGCACCATCAATTCGGGCAGACCCTTCGTATTGCACAACGCCGCCCTTGGTATCGACAGTGATGTCGCATTGCATGTCTGTGTTCAAGGTCAAAACACGAAATGTGCTTTGATCACCCTTCGCTTTGACCATGCCCGTTTCGAGAGCAAAAGGCACAACGG
Organism: Limnohabitans sp.; assembly: GCA_044360785.1. Classification (GTDB taxonomy): domain Bacteria; phylum Pseudomonadota; class Gammaproteobacteria; order Burkholderiales; family Burkholderiaceae_C; genus Limnohabitans_A. Next base: position 3,341 of record JBIKJX010000003.1, on the reverse strand, counting down.
CAGCCAACATGTTGCCGCAATTGGGGGTGGTGTCGACGGTGTCTTTGTCGGGTTGCAACTGTGCAAATAAAAAGTCGAGATCGACCCCAGGTTCTTTGCTTTGACGAACAATTCCCACCTTGCTGGTCAAGGGGTGCGCACCGCCCAAGCCGTCAATTTGTCGTTTGTCAGGGGATCCCATGGCCGCCAACAAAACCCGGTCTCTAACGGCAATGTCCGAAGGCAGATCAGCCTCGTTGAAAAACGGTCCCTTGGAGGTACCGCCCCTCATTAACAGACACGGAATGGCGGTTTGTGAACTTTGATTCATAGAAAGCAAAAGCGTGAATGTGTTGAGATTTACAGAACAGCCTGTGATTCTCAATGGATGGCCCCAGAACGCCAAGTGACAGTGGACACTACCTGTTAGAACAAAATAGAATATCTGAACATCCGTTATGGAAATTTAAACACATGGACCTCAAACAAATCGAATACTTTGTTCGTGTTGCTGAAATGGGCAGTTTCACGCGAGCGGCCATTGCGCTGAATGTCGCACAACCAGCCCTCAGCCGCCAAATTAGATTGCTAGAAGTTGAGTTGCGTCAAAATTTATTAAAGAGAAATGGTCGGGGCGCCAGCCCCACCGAAGCCGGTCAATTGCTGCTTGAGCACGGCCGCGGCATTCTTCACCAAATTGAAAGAGCCCAGGAGGAGATGGCACGCGCCAGAAGCGGCCTCAGTGGCAAGGTGGCCTTGGGCCTTCCCCCCAGCGTGGCCAGGGTCTTGACCGTTCCCTTAACCCGCGCCTTCAGAGCAAAAATGCCAGACGCACATTTGTCCATCTCAGAGGGTTTGACCGCTGCCATGCAAGAGAGTTTGTTGAATGGGCGACTCGACATTGCTTTGCTCTACAACCCCAAGGCCACAAGCGGCTTGGAAATCGCGCACCTCGTTCATGAGGAGCTTTGGTTGGTTCAAGCACGCCCTTCTGCTTTGCAAGAAGACCCTCCCCCACCGCCCATTCGACTGAAAGATGTGGCCAAACTGCCATTGGTCATTCCAAGCCGGCCCAACGCCATCAGAATGCATGTGGAATCTGAAATGGCCGGCATTGGCAGTCAACCGCAAATTGCACTAGAAATTGATGGGGTCACCTCCATTTTGGAGTTGGTGGCTGATGGCGCAGGCTCAGCCATCTTGTCAAAAAATGCCGTCACCCGCTCTATCAACCCCTCTGCGTTTTCTACCCGTCCCATTTCGGAACCCCAACTTAGCATTCAACTCTGCACGGTTGTTAGCTCATTGCGACCAACCACTTTGACGCAGCAGGCAACACTCAGCCTGATTAGAGAAACAGCAGAAAAACTATTAGAGTCAGCTTGAACCCATGCTGCGCCTGTTATTGACTTTAGACACTATGCCCATCTCAATGTTTCATAAACCCTTGCTGGGTGCTTTGTTATTGGCTTTGAATTTTTCGACGCCAGCCACTGCACAAACCAGCCCAAGCAGCAGCTACCCTGCCAAAGCCATTCGATTGGTCGTCCCCTTTACGCCTGGCGGCAGTGCTGATATCTTGGGACGCACCATTGCGCTAGAGCTCTCACAAGCATGGGGTCAGCCCGTCATTGTTGAAAACGTTGCTGGTGCAGGTGGCAGCATTGGCGCTGACAAAGTGGCCAAGTCGCCTGCCGATGGCTACACCCTGTTGATGGGCCACATTGGAACGCTGGCAGTCAACCCGTCGCTTTACCCCAAACTTCCCTATAACCCTGTCAAAGACTTTGCGCCGGTTGCATGGGTTGCGCGCGTACCCAATGTGCTGGTGGTCAACTCGCAGTTGCCCGTCAAAAACATCCAAGAATTGGTGGCGCTTGCAAAATCAAAGCCTGGCCAATTGAGCTATGGTTCGGGCGGTAATGGCAGCGCCGCCAACCTCGCCACAGAGTACTTCAAAATGCAGAGCAACATCTCACTGCTGCACATCCCTTACCGTGGCACGGCACCTGCAGTCAATGATTTGATGGGCGGACAAATTCAAGTTTTATTCACAGGCGCACCTGCTGTCATGGGCCAAGTCAAAAACGGCACGCTCAGAGCGTTGGCAGTTTCCAGCCCCAAGCGTTTACCAGCCCTTCCCGATTTACCCACAGTGGCTGAATCTGGCTACAAAAATTTTGAAGCCGACCAATGGTATGGCGTGGTTGCGCCAGCAGGCACACCGCGCGACATCGTGTTGAAACTCAACCAACAAATTAATTTGGCACTCAACAGCAATGAGTTAAAGAAGCGATTGACCACAGAAGGTGCCGTAGCCATGCCAGAAACACCCGAAGTGTTTGGTTCGCTGATTGTTCAAGAAATTGAGCGTTGGCGCCCTGTCATTGGCTCTGGCCGCGTAAAAGCGGATTGAGTCTCAAGCATCAATGGGGCTTAGAAAAATCACAGAGCAGATTAAAGACTGTGATTTTGAAGCACCCAAAGTAACAAGTTGAGCGTGACAAACGACCCCATGGTTGTCACCAGCAATGCGGCTGCGCTTAAACCCTCATGACCATTTTTTTGCGTCAAGATAGGATAGATGCCCATGATCGGCATGGCACAAGTCAACAACACAGCTGTTCGAAGGACTGGATCAGAAATGGGGATGAACCACGTCAAAACGACCCACATGATCAAAGGGTGAAGCAGTAATTTTCCGATGGCAATTTGAGACACTTTGGGGCCCATGCCGCGCACTGACAATCCAACCAAACTGCCGCCGATGACAAACAATGAGAGTGCACCGCTGGCTTGTGCAAATAGCGAAACAGCGCGACTTAAACTGGCAGGCAGTTCAACACTGAACCATGAAAAAGCAAAGCCCAAAACGATGCCCCATATCATGGGATTTTTCAGCATACCTTTAAGCGTTTGACTCAAAATTTGGAGCCACGATTGCTTGCCAGATCCGGTTTCGGCCCAGGCCAACAAGAGCGGAATGATGAGCAAGTTTTCAACAATCATGTTGAGTGCCAGCGACACGCCAGCGATGGGGCCTAAGCTCAAAAGCGCGATGGGATACCCCACAAAGCCACTGTTGGGGCATGTCATGCCCAAGCCATAGCAAGCGCTCAAGCTGCGAGAGGTTTTGAGAACTTTCAGCGCCCAGACAATGCTCAAACTCAATGTGATGAGGGACGCCAAGGCGTAGGCTGCCACATATTCTGAATTGAGAATGTCACTCAACGACCTTTGTGACAAGGCATTGAACAACAATGCAGGCATGGCCACCTTGACAACGAAGGTGCCAAATGCCCGCATATCGGCTTTGGCAAAAATACCCCAACGGGTTAGACCATATCCAAGCGCAATTGCAA
>JBIKJX010000136.1:0-5292 GCA_044360785.1 Limnohabitans sp. | reverse complement strand
CACGGCCCTTAATCGTTTCATTCATGATGTTTACCATGATCAAGAAATCATCAAAGCGAGCCTAATTCCTGAAGAACAAATTTTGCGAAATGCCCAATTCCGCCCCGAGATGATGGGTGTGGATGTGCCGCATCAAATTTACTCTCACATCAGCGGCATTGACATCGTTCGTGCACCCAATGCACAAGGCGAGGGCGAGTATTACGTTTTAGAAGACAACTTGCGCGTCCCCAGTGGCGTCAGTTACATGCTGGAAGACCGCAAGATGATGATGCGTCTCTTCCCCGACTTATTCAATCGCCATCGCGTTGCACCCGTGGCGCACTACCCCGACTTGTTACTTGAAACACTTCGAGCCTCCAGTCCTGCCGCATCGGCTGAGCCTACCGTTGTGGTGCTGACGCCTGGCATGTACAACAGCGCTTATTTTGAACACGCATTCTTGGCGCAACAAATGGGCGTTGAGTTGGTGGAGGGACAAGACCTGTTTGTCAAAGATCAATTTGTATACATGCGAACAACGCGGGGCCCTAAGCGGGTTGATGTGATTTACCGCCGCGTCGACGATGACTTTTTAGATCCTCAGGTTTTCAGGCCCAACTCAACCTTGGGTTGTGCTGGCTTGATGGCCGCATATCGGGCGGGCAATGTGGCCATTTGCAATGCAGTTGGAACAGGCGTGGCCGATGACAAATCTATCTACCCCTATGTGCCTCAGATGATTGAGTTTTATTTGGGTGAAAAACCCATCCTCAAAAACGTCCCGACCTACATGTGTCGCAAATCTGAAGATTTGGCCTACACACTGGCCCATCTCAAAGATTTGGTGGTGAAGGAAGTCCATGGTGCTGGCGGGTATGGGATGTTGGTAGGTCCCGCCGCTACCCAAGCTGAAATTGAAGATTTCAGAAAGGCTTTGTTGGCCAACCCCTCTGGCTACATTGCGCAACCGACATTAAGTTTGTCGAGTTGCCCCACCTATGTTGAAAGTGGTGTCGCACCAAGGCACATCGATTTGCGGCCCTTCGTTTTAAGCGGTCGAACCGTTCAGATGGTGCCAGGCGGTCTGACGCGCGTGGCTTTGAAGGAAGGGTCATTGGTGGTCAATTCATCGCAGGGCGGTGGTACCAAAGACACGTGGATCCTTCAGTCTTAAGCGCCCAATCAGTCTTTGAAAGAACAACCATGCTAAGTCGAACTGCTGATCATTTATTTTGGATGTCGCGCTACACAGAGCGCGCTGAAAACACAGCCCGCATGCTGAATGTGAGTTATGAAACCTCCTTGTTACCACAGTCCAGTGCCACGGTTCAATCGGGCTGGGAAGGGTTGCTTTCTATCAGTGAATTGTTACTGGCCTACACACGAATCCATGGCGAGGTGAAAGCTCACAATGTGATGCAATTCATGGTCATGGATCCCAACAATCCGTCGTCCATTATTTCGTGTTTACGTGCAGCCCGAGAAAACGCTCGCGCCGTCAGAGGTGCATTAACGACGGAAGTTTGGGAAACGCAGAATCAAACTTGGTTAGAAGTGAATCGTATGATTCGTTCTGGCGAATTTCAGACGGATCCTGGTAAATTTTTTGAATGGGTGAAGTTCAGATCGCATCTTTCGAGGGGTGTGACGGTGGGCACCATGCTGATGGACGAATCCTTGCACTTCATGCGCTTGGGCACATTCTTAGAGCGTGCAGACAACACTGCGCGCTTGGTCGATGTCAAATTTCATGCGGTTCAAAATGATCGATTTGGGGCAGTACCCATCGCGGCCAATTTGGTTCAGCAAATGCAATCGCAAGCCATGCCAACGGATACGCCATTGGATGTTTCGCAAGAATTTGACTTCTACCACTGGAGTGCCATCCTCAGAAGTGTCAGCGGTTTTGAAATCTATCGCAAGGTATACCGCGATGTCATTCGCCCCGATCGCGTGGCTGAGTTGTTGATATTGCGTCCGGACATGCCGCGCTCTTTGCATGCCAGCATGAATGAAGTTCTCAATAACCTTCAGGCGGTGACAGGCAACCCTCAAAGTGAGACGGTTCGCCACGCGGGTAAATTACGTTCTGACCTGGCATATGGCCGAATTGATGAAATTTTGGCAACTGGTTTGCATGCCTATCTCACGCAATTTTTAGAACGTGTCAATGTCTTGGGCGGTAGAATCAGTCGAGAATTCTTAATGCCACAGGTAGGGTAATTGAGCCAAGTTTTAGTCGAATTAAAGGGTCAGCCAATTGTCTCTGGACTGAATGCTGTCGTTGGCGACGAAGGCAGTGGCAAAACACGCTTTCTTTGGCAATTGTGCGACGAACAACCTAACGCTGTTTGCTTAGACACAAGACTGCCAGATATGGATCAACTCAGTGCCGAAGAATTTTTGGTGCAACGCAAAAGCTGCCACGCGCAGTGGTCGGATCGCTTGTGCCAAGAGCTGTGCACGGCGCTCGACCTGAATGTGCACTTGGGTAAAAAGTTGTTCATGCTCTCGACAGGCAGTCGACGCAAAGTTGCCCTGGTTGCCTTGCTTTCATCGGGTGCGCAATTCATTTGCCTTGATCAACCTTTTGCGGCGTTGGACCAAGCTTCAGTTGCTGTACTTTGCGAATTTTTAAACGACATGGCCGACAATCCATCTCGTGCTTGGTTGGTGGCCGATTACGAAGCCGATCTAAAAATCAATTGGGCCAACGTGATTCGACTTTAAAATTTTTGAGATGACCAGCTACTGATAGCCCACCCAGTCAAAGCCAACCCTGCCGCCACACGGCGTCGTTTTGCAATTCGCGCCAGTGAATAATTTGCTTGGCCTTGGAAAACACCGACTCAATTTCTACTGTTTCAATCGGGTCGGTTAGCTGCTCAGGCTGAATCACCTTGCAGACCAAAAAGTGCTTTTGTTTGGCAATGGGTTTGACAGCAGTCCACTTGGTCAGCAGAAGTTTTTTAGGGTTTAGCGGGTTCATTCTTCAATGCGCTCAGCGCTGGTTTTGCATTTGACGCGCCACCGCTTCACCCAGCTCGATCACCGCCATGGCGTAATAGCTACTCCAGTTGTAACGTGTAATGGCATAAAAATTTTCGGTGCCGGCCACATAGCTGGGGGGTGCATCACCATTCAAAAGTTCAATCAAGGCCAATGGGCCGGTGTGATTCAAAGCATCGCCCTCTAGAATGGCACCCTTTACCAAAAAGCTGGGCACACTGAAGGTTGGCAGAATATCGGGGGCCATCAAGGTATCCATGTCGAGCTTTGAAGCGTCAAATTGCACAGGGTAGTGGGTAGGCATGCCAGGACGCCATTGAAAAGCCTTGAAGTAGTTGGCGACAGAGCCGATCACATCAGTTTGATTGGCAAACAAATCGATGTGTTTGTCGCCGTCAAAATCAATGGCGAAACGAGCCCAACTGGAAGGCATGAATTGCGGCAAACCCAAAGCGCCCGCATAACTGCCCTTGATGCTTGAAGGCTTCATTTTTTCTTGGTGCGCAAGCACCAAAAAATGGGCCAGTTCTTTGGAGAAAAAAGCTTGCCTCTCAGCCGCTCGAGGGTGTGCTGATGGAAAGTCAAAGGTCAGTGTGCTGAGTGCGTCCAGTGTTCGGAAATTGCCAGTGTGCCGGCCATAAAAAGTTTCTACGCCAATGATGCCCACCACCAGCCACGCAGGGACCCCAAATTGATCTTCTGCCTCTTGCAAAATTTTTTGGTTCTGCTTCCAAAACTGAACGCCCGCTTCGATGCGTTTGGGCTCAATGAACCTGGCTTGGTAAGCAATCCAATTCTTTTTGTTGACTTGGGTGGGGGGGAGTATCAGCTTGGGGATGCTGGGAATGAAGCGTGCCTGAGCCAATTGGCTGTTGACCCACTTGGGGTCCAATTGATATTCTTTCGCCGTTTTTTCAGCCCAAGCAGTGACATCTTTGCGCTTGGCATAGGTTGGCCCTTGCACGCTGTTGGTTTTGGCTGTTTTGGATTTAGGTTTTTTGGACGGCTCAGCGGCATGCAGACTGACAGATAAAGCTGCACAAAGCATGATCCCAATCAAAGACAAAATTCGCATGACAACAGTTTAGCCTTTGAATTGGGTGATGGTGTCGTGATAAGCTGGAATCTTCAAAATTTGAACTTCAACGGTCCAGTTTCAAAGCAAATCATTTATGGGCGCTACAGGCTATTTCACTCACGCAGATTGTCGTCTTCATGAAATGGGCGCAGGTCATCCTGAATGTCCCCAAAGGCTGGATGCCATTGAAGATCGTTTGCTCATCACGGGTTTAGACCACGCCCTTCAAAGGCGAGAGCCTGCGCCTGCTTCTTTGGCCGACATCGAACTGGCTCACGGGCGCATGTACATTGCCTCTTTAAGGGGTTTGAGTGACGCGCTCATTGAGGACATGCAAGCGGGGGGGCCTTCTCATACGGCACTTGACCCTGATACATCCATGAATTCCCACACTTGGAAAGCCGCACTGCGATCGGCTGGTGCTGCTTTAGAGGCCACTGATGCAGTCATTGCGGGTGATTTAGAAAATGCTTTTTGTGCCGTACGCCCGCCCGGACACCATGCTTGCCACGACAAGGCCATGGGCTTCTGCTTTTTCAACAATGTGGCCATTGCGGCCAAATATGCACTGGAGCGACATGGGTTGCAGCGTGTTGCCATTGTTGACTTTGATGTTCATCACGGCAATGGCACAGAAGACATTGTGGCTGGGGACGATCGAATATTGATGGTGAGTTTTTATCAACACCCGTTCTATCCAGAAGGGGGCGCCTTAAAACATGACACCAATTTGGTGAACTTGCCTGTGCCAGCCTATACCAAGGGCATGGACATCCGTGAACTCATCGAGATGATCTGGATCCCTCGTTTGGACGCGCATCAGCCTGAATTAATTTTCATCAGTGCAGGTTTCGATGCGCACCGCGAAGACGACCTGGGGCAACTTGGCTTGGTGGAGCAAGACTATGTTTGGATGACCCAACGCATCAAAGACATTGCGCAAAAATATGCAAAAGGGCGCATTGTGAGTTGTTTGGAAGGGGGCTATAACCTGAGCGCTTTGTCGCGCAGTGTTGAAGCACACCTTCGAGTTTTGGCAGATGTTTAAAGGAAGACTTGATTTTGAGAAAAGCGCCCAGCATGATGAATGACCCCGCCTTGTGGTGGAGCAGTTTGAATCCTAACCAAGCGGCCTTAGAGCTCTTGATGTTTGGTGCATGCATTGCCCTGGCTTGGCTCATCGTCATGGCGCTGCGCCGTGTCACCCTCCAATGGGAGTTGTC
>JBIKJX010000135.1:0-5311 GCA_044360785.1 Limnohabitans sp. | reverse complement strand
TTCGGGGGCGGCGGCGGTGGGGGCGGCGGAATGTCTGGCTTGGTCTCTTCCAAAAGAACGGCCTCAACCGGTCCCTTGATCACCTTCACAAACTTGCGCGCAAGTCCGGAGTTGATGGCCCAAAACAACAGACCATGTAACACCACCACAACCGTCAATCCCACAATGTGTTTGCGGGGTGTTCGCTGCCGGCTGGCGTAGTCAATCATTTAGCAAGTACTCCTTCTTCGGTGGGGATCACGCAAATTGCTTTCGCGCGGATTGTCTTGGAAATAAAACTTCAATGGGTCGAAATTGTAATTAAGTTACAGCCTTTTTCAAGTTCAGGGTAGAAAAATTACATCAGGGTTATCCCTGTAAACACTTGATTTATTGGCTGTGGGAAATGGCGGGTTTGAGAGGCGCGGCCCATCGAACGCTAGCAGACTTCATGGCGCCCTCTGGGGCATCTTCTTGGCTTTGAAGGTCACTGTGGGCACTTGATGCGTAACGCATTTCCAGGCCCACAATCAAAATATCGATCAATAAAAGGTGCAGCACGCGACTGACCATGGGCAAGTGCGTCGAGACATTTTCATTGTGCTCGGCGACCAAGGCCACATCGGCTTTGCGGGCCAGTGGCGATTGATTGGCGGTGATGGCGATCAGTGCCGCACCGCGCATTTGAATTTTTTCTTGCAAGGCCATCAACTCAGGTAATTTGCCGCCACTGCTGATGATGATGGCCACGGTGCCTGGCTGAATGGTGCCCGCAGTGAGATCTTGCAGGTGCGGCTCGGTGTGTGCGCCACAGGGCAATCCCAAGCGCAAAAACTTGGTTTGCGCATCATTGGCCACTGCCGCGTAATTGCCGACTGCAAACAGCTCCACGCGGTCTGCGGCCGCCACCAACTCAATGGCCCGGTCTATGGACTCTCTCTGAAGTTCATTGCGCAGTTGAAGAATGGCGTTGGCAGTATTGCCCAAAACTTTTGCGCCCAGCTCCAACATCGAATCGTCCAAAGTCACTTGAGAGTGGGTAATGGGTACAGACATACTGAGCCCCGAGGCCAGACGCAATTTGAAATCGGACAGACCTTTGCAGCCCACCGATCTGCAAAAGCGAATGACAGTGGGTTGGCTGACTTGGGCGGCCAATGCAATGTCGTGAATGGGGTCGCTTAAGACAGAGCGTGGCTTGGACAAAACCAAATCGGCAACGCGTTGCTCTGCTGGGGACAAATCGGTGCGCGAGCGCCTGATTTGCGTCAAGATGGCCGAGCCTGGCGAGTTCGACATGGCACGCAATTGCGTGTCCAAGATGGCGGAAGCGCCAAAAAAGGTGGCCTCTGGCGCCGTGATGACATAGGTCGGAATATTGCCAACGTAATGGCTGAAGCGTCCCTTTTGCTCAAAACGTTTTCTGAAGCCTGATTGGTCAAAAAATGCGCCCAGTCTTGGCACGATGCTGCCGCCAATGTAGATGCCACCCGTTGCGCCCAAGGTCACGGCCAAATTGCTGGCAGCGGTGCCCAGCATATTGCAAAAGACTTCCAAGGTTTGAACGCACAAAGCGTCCTGCGTCTCCAAAGCCATGCGAGTGATGTCCGGTGCCGACAAGGGCTTGACCTTGAGTTTGTTCAGTTCTGCCAAGGCGAGGTAAGTCAATTCCAAGCCCGGTCCTGACAGCAAGCGCTCAAAGGACACATGGTCAAAATGGCGCCATGCATATTGCAAGACCGCGGTTTCTTGAGTATCGGCGGGTGCAAAACTGGTGTGACCACCTTCAGAGCCGAGTGAGGTCCAGCCATCCCCCGCAGGAATGAGACCCGAAACACCCAGGCCGGAGCCAGAGCCGAGCAGGCCAATGACACTGTTTTTAACGGATTGGCCAGCACCCACTTGACGAAAGTCTTGTGCCGATAAGCGCGGTAAGGCCATGGCCAAAGACGTGAAGTCATTGACCACCACCAAGGTCTCAAGGCCTAAATTGGCCCGCGTTTCTTCAATCGAAAACTGCCAGTGGTAGTTTGTCATTCGCACTTGATCGCCATCGACCGGGTTGGCAATGGCCACGGCCGCATGGGCGACTTGGTGGTTCTTGAGACTACCAAGATAGGCCGCCATGGCGGCTTCAAAACTTGGAAAGTCGGCACAACGCAGGCTACGTTGTTGCGTGAATTCGCCGTAGCTGGTTTCAAGGGCAAACCGGGCATAAAGACCGCCAATGTCGGCAATCAAGCGGGGGGCGTCAAAGGCAATCATGGAACGTCAGTTGGGGCCAGAGGGTGTCAACACGAAACCCATCGGGTCTCAAATTTGTAATGTAACTACTTCCAATTTAAACGGAAAACTGAAGAGATGCAATCTGTCAATTAAGCTGCAATCATCCTAGAAAATCAAAAATAATCAAGGAAAATAAGCAGTTCAACGCCATTGACGGATGTTTTGTGACCTTGATCCTTTCTCCTTTGCGTAGTAAAGCTACATTCAGCGCGCTTGCCTTGGCATGGCTCGCAGGCGTGTGCGTCAGTGCCTTCGGCGCTTCAAATTTGAAGCTGCATGTGCCCTCGCCCGACTGGCGCGACCAGGTCATTTACTTCCTCATGACCGATCGATTTGAGGATGGCAATCCCAGCAACAACGACCAAGGTGTCGGTTTGTACAAACCCCAAAAAGAGTCGCATTACAGCGGGGGCGATTTGTTGGGCGTCAAAAAGCGACTGGACTACATTCAGGGTTTGGGTGCCACATCGGTCTGGATCACACCGCCAGTGGCCAACCAGTGGTGGAACGGCACCTATGGGGGCTACCATGGTTATTGGGCGTCTGACTTTACAAAAGTAGACCCTCACGTCGGCACGCTCAAAGACTATCAACGTCTGTCTGATGCACTGCATCGCCGTGGCATGTATTTGGTGCAAGACATTGTGCTGAATCACACGGGAGATTTCTTTCGTTACAAGCCATGGAATCCCAAAGACCCTGAACAAGGTTTTGAGACCAACACCCAGTCCGTTCCCATGAAGGCGCCGCTTCAAGCGCCATTCAACATGAACGATCCGCGCAATCCAGCGCACCGAAAAGCTGGGATCTATCACTGGACACCCGATGTTCGCGACTACAACGACCCCTACCAAGAACGCCATTTTCAAATGGCAGGCTTGGACGACTTGAATTCAGAAAGTCCCTTGGTCAGAAAAGCTTTGCGTGAAAGTTATGCCCATTGGATTCGCAAGGTGGGTGTAGACGCCTTCCGTTTGGACACAGCGTTTTATGTGCCACCAGAAGCGGTACAAGATTTTCTGTACGCCAAAGATCCCCGACAACCAGGCATACGCCGAGTCGCTGAGCAAACTGGGCGCAAAGATTTCTTCACCTTTGGCGAAGGCTTTGGCATCGACAAAGCAGACGAAACGCATCACATGCGCAAAATTGAATCGTATGTGCGTGACCCTTCAGGTGCGCCCATCATGCAAGGCATGCTGAATTTTCCTTTGTACGGCAGCATCGGCGACGTGATGGCAAGAGGCCGTCCAACAAAAGAGTTGGCAGAGCGCATTCGAAACACACTTAAGTTGCACAGCGATCCCCATCGCATGCTGAGTTTTTTAGACAACCACGATGTCGATCGATTTCTAAAAGGCGCTAACGAAGTTGCCTTGCGTCAAAGCCTGGCCTTGATCATGACGCTACCAGGCATACCGACCTTGTACTACGGCACAGAGCAAGGTTTCAAAGAGCAGCGTGCAGCCATGTTCGCCAAGGGTTATGCGTCTGGCGGTTTGGATCATTTCAATCCAAAGTCGCCGCTTTATATTTACATCAAAAGCTTAACTGCGCTGCGCAAACAGCATCCACTTTTTTCGAGGGGGATGCCAACCATGCTGCGTGAAGATGCCGCAGGCCCAGGTGTCTTGGCGTATCGCATGGACCATGCAGGTCAATCTGCATGGGTCATCTTCAACACCTCAGACCAAGAAGTCTTGTTGGACAATTTGGAAATTGACAAGGGGATAAAGAATCCCAAAATGCCTCGCATCTTCAAAGGCGTTTGGGGCATGCAGGGCGATCAATTTGAGATGCCTGCAGCGTGGACGCGCCATGACCAAGACCTTTCAGCAATCAAAGTGAACTTGCGCTTGCCGCCGCGCAGCACCCAAATTTGGATGGCAGATCGCACGTATTCTTCAGCGCAAAAAAACAAACACAAACTTCAAAACAAGCAAGCTGTGATGGCAGACCAAGCAACGTCAAAGTTGCTGATGCATTGGCCAGACAACATGCCCACGCAAGTGACACAAGATTTTGAAATCGAAGGTGAGTGGCCAAGCGGGGGCAATAACGAAACCCAATGGGAACTGGTCATCAACGGACAAATGAACCAAGCCCTTGCTCTAGCGCCATCGGCCGACGGAAAAAAATGGAAAGTGAAAGTAGACACCGCCAAATGGCGCGATGTCAGTACGCAGCGATTGGTGCTGTTGGCGCGCGATTCAAAAACACACAACATCTTGGCAGTCAGTGAACCCAAGTTGCTTAGTTTTGAAAAGCAATGGACCTTGCGTGCACAAATTGTTGACCCGCAAGGCGATGACAAAGGACCGCAAGGCCAATACCAATATCCGACAGATCCCAGTTTTCTGCCGGGTACTTTCGACATTGAATCTTTAGAGGTTTGGGAAGCCAATCGATCTTTGCGTTTGAAGCTCAAGATGGGCGCACTCAATCGATCATGGAATCCTGCGAATGGCTTTGACCACGTGGCTTTCACAGTGTTCATTGGCAAGCCAGATGCCACAGGCAGTTTGCGTGTGATGCCTTTGCAGCAAGACACATTGCCAAATGCCATGCACTGGCATTTCCGCATGCGTGTACATGGTTGGAGCAATGCACTGTTTGGTACGCAAGGGGCCCATGCCATGTCAGAGGGCGAGGTTCTGTCGCAAACCGCCAAGATCAAGGTCAACCCATCAGAGCGCACGGTTGAGTTTGATTTACCACCGTCATTGCTCTCCGATTTGCCTTCACTCAAAGGGCTCAAGCTGTTCATCAACACGTGGGACTACGACAGTGGTTACCGCAAGCTCTCACCCCAAGGAGCGCCCATGCAGATGGGCGGTGGTCAAGCCGATCAGCCATTGTGGATGGATGCCTTACAAGTTGAGTTGAACTGATGAAGCTGAAATTTGGCGCAGTTGCCACGCCGTTGTTTTTTGAATTGGGAATTGGCATGGCTGTTGGCATGCTGGGGACCAGTTTTGCCGCACACATTTCTGACGCTGCTGGCGGTGCATTTGCCTTGACCAACCATTTATTTGGTTTGTTGTTC
>JBIKJX010000134.1:0-5326 GCA_044360785.1 Limnohabitans sp. | reverse complement strand
CGACAACTTCAGCGCCCCTTTAACGTGCTGACCAATGGGTGTTTGTGACAAAGTAATGCCAACCAACACCAGGGCGACAGGTCCAAAAGCAGCCCCCAAAAGTTGCAAAGGTTTGTCCACAATGGGATGCAAACCCCAGCCTGTTTGTGCGTAAATCAAGCCCATCAAAATGGGCAGTGGCACAGGATGTAGCACAGCATTTTTGAATGCCAAGCCCACCGTTTTCAAGATGTGACGAGACTCGCCTGTTTCTCTCACTTGCTCGTGGGCCATTTGCAATTCAAGCACCACGGTGGCCATGGTGAGCAACACCAGTGCATGCAAAGAAATGAGCGTGAACAACAACACCAGTCCCGACTCGCCATAGGCCAAGCCAACGAGTGGCACACCAATCATGAGCGTGTTGCTGAAGATACTGGCCAAGGCCAAAACAGATGCGCGGGAATCTCGTCCGTACAGCAAGAGCATGACGAAAAAAAGTCCGCCGGCCACCAAGAAGTATTGGAAGACAGGCTGCAAATCCAGTTTTTCAAGATGAACAGAGCTCATGGTTCTGAACAGCAAAGCCTGCGTCAAAACCAAAAAAACCAAATTGGACAAGTCGCGAACAGCTTCTTGTCGAACCAATTTAGCTCGGCCCGCAACGAAGCCAATCAGGATCAAAAAGACAACGGGTAACAGCGAAGATATAACGGGGTGATCGAAATTCATGACACCCTGATTATCAGGGCATCATGAAAGCATGGCAGATCGCTAGATTTTTAGAAAGTTGCCATCACGCCCAGCTTCAGGCTTCTACCAGGCAAAGGTGACTTGCCTGGTGCCGTAGAAGTGAGTATGGAAGTGGCGCTGTAGGCCCATTGGTTACTCATGTTGTTTAGCTTACCGAACCAATTCAAAGTGGTGCCTGACAATTTTTGCTGATAACTAACAAAACTGTGCCACAAGGTATAAGACGCAGTTGCCAAACTGCCTTTTGGGACACGGTCTTGTGAAGCATGCCAATCAAAACCCAAACGCGCGGTCCATGGTCCAGTTGCATGCACCAAACTCGCACCCATGCGAACTGGCGCAATTCGGGGCAATGGTTCACCAGTCGTCAAATTGTTGGCACGCACGGCATCTGCTTTGAGCGCCAAATCAAGGGTTCCAGAAGATTGCAACAAGCGCCATTGCGAAGAGGCTTCTAGACCCGAAAACTTGGCCCGTACGCCTTGATAAACCTGCACGGGTAAATCCTCCTCAAATTCAGAGCTACCCAGTAGGCCAATGAAGTTCGAAAACTTACTTTGAAATGCTGTTAACTTAAATTGATGAGGCCCCTGTTGCCAGTCTGCAGACAAGTCAAGGCTGTTGGCTTTTTCAAGTCCTAAAGTGGAATCGCCCCGCTCCCATGCGGCCGTAGCGATGTGCGGGCCATTGGCAAAAAGCTCGTAATCTTTGGGGGCACGCTGAACATGTGATGCATTAGCACTCAGGCGCCATTGCGGCCGCACTTGCCAGGATGCAGAAGTGGCAAAGCTCTTGGGTGCAAATTTGCGCGCACCCAATTCAAATCGATCCACAGTGGGATCCGGGTTACCAAGAGATTCAACCGTCACATTTTCGCGGCGAAAGCCCAAATTGAAGCGGGTTTGACCCGCCGAGTACTCTTCAATCAAGAACAAAGCTTTGGTGTGGGTGTTACTGAATGGCGCAAATGCTTCAGCGCCATCAGCTGCAAATTTACCCTGATCCGATTGCCAACCCCAAACACCTTCCCAAACGCCCGCACCTGTTTTCAATGGCTTGTGACGCACTTGAACACGCACATCATGCCCCTTGTTGGCAAACAATGTGCCTGCTTCCCCCGCATCAAATTCTGTGTGCTTGTAATCCGTTTGGCTAGCTTGAAAATTCAAACTTTTGACGAGCTTTGAACTTGGACGCAATTCCCCCTCTAAAGAGACGCGCTTGGATTTCATGCCAATGGTCACCTCGTCTTCTGCCACAGTGCCATAGTTGCTTTGATAACTGTTGACAGACATGCCTACGTAGCCGCGGTCAAAAAACAAACTTGCACCCACTGCCCCACCTTGTGCATCACTGGCAGAGTTACAAATACGCGAAGCCAACTCAGGCGAACCGGGTTTGCTGCAAGGTAAATTTTGGGGCACAGAGACGTCGCCCGCGCGACGATCAAATGCGTCAGCATGAAACACCCAAGCACCTTGCCCAACTTCTAGCATGGCACCTTTTGAGCGTTCGCGATGACCAGAAGCCCATTGAGATTGAGCTTTACCGGCAATCCCTTGCATCCTCTGCCGGGGAATGCGGTTGTCGATGACATTCACCACTCCGCCAATGGCACTGCCGCCGTATTGCAATGCCGACGGACCGCGTAGCACTTCAATGCGTTCTGTCGTCAGTACATCCATAGGCACAGCATGGTCATAGCTAAGAGACGACGCATCCATGCTGACGCCACTGTTGTTGAGAATTCGAATCCGATCGCCATCCAGACCTCGAATAATAGGACGGCTGGCATTTGGACCAAAATAAGTGCTGCTGACACCAGGCAACTGATTCAAGGTTTCGCCCAAAGTACCTTGTCCTTGTTCAAGCAAAGAAAGTCCCGACAAACTACTGACCGCACTATTGGCTTGAGACTTTGACAATGGGTTACCTGTAATGACAAGCTCTTGAATGGCTTGTGCCATTGCGGTAGGTGCAAACAAACTGTGACTGACTAGCATCAGGGCTGCTGAAACGATAGAAAAAACAGACGTACTAGGCGCGCGAACGCCGCCCTTTTGGGAAGAAATTAAAGACATAAAAAAACCTTTGAAAATGGATTAGCACTCAAACCAAAGTTTGAGCAACTTCATGCATGAATCAAAGGGAGACAGGCGGTGCGCGTGCAGCGAAGGCGAGTAAGCGCTCAGAGAAAACTGGCTTGGACTCGAAAGAAAAATACAAAGGTAGGCATTCAGCAACGGCAGCAGTTGTGCACACCGATTGAAGACCTTCACCAGATGCGAGATGGTCCAACGACAGACACAGCAAAGACCCTGTTTCGTGGTCGCTGAACAAGTCATGGTCATTGCCGTGATCGTGGTCGTGGTCGTGGTCGTGGTCGTGACCAACGTCATTTTGTTGCGCAAAGCCGTGAATGGTTTTGTGAATTTGCCCCCATACAGGCGCAAGCATCACAGCACTGATCAACAGTGCTTGAAAGAACACTCTGAACTTAGCGCGAAAAATCACTTGGACTTAACCCACTGAGAAAAAGTTTTCTTGAATTTCCAAACCTTGGGCGCAGCAACCGCCAAGCAGTAGCCTTGTGTGGGATTGCGCTCAAAAAAGTCTTGGTGATAGTCCTCTGCTGCGCTGTAGTTTTGCAAAGGCAACACTTCTGTCACCACAGATGTGTCAAAGACATCGTCTGCATCAATTTCTGCAATGATCGCTTTGGCTGCATCGGCCTGCGATGGCGTGTTGAAATAAACTCCGCTTCGGTATTGAGTGCCCCTGTCGTTGCCTTGACGATTCAAGGTGGTGGGGTCGTGAATGACAAAAAAGATTTCGAGCAACACTCGCGTGCTGATGACCGAGGGGTCGTAAGTGAGGCGAACAACTTCATTGTGGCCGGTCATGCCAGAGCAAACTTGCTCATAAGTTGGGTTCAGTGTTTGTCCGTTGCAGTAGCCAGATTCAACATCGAGCACACCTCTTACTTGCACGAACACAGCCTCAGTGCACCAGAAGCAACCGCCGCCAAGCACAATGGTTTCAAATTGAGTAGATTCAGTCATTGCTGTATTGTCTTTCAAATTAAAGCCAAACGGCTTAGTTCATCTTGCAAAGCTGACTCAAAACCTTTGGTGTCAAAGGACTAATTGTTCTACAAATAGAACAAATTTATGGGACATTTAAGCTGACTATAAAATAGTCTCACTTAACTACACAAGTTGATCAATCATGAAGCCTACCTTTCAATGGAACGACGCCTTTTTGCTGAACGAACAACTGAGCGAGGACGAGCGCGCCATCGTCGATGCAGCTCATGATTTTTGCCAGGAAAAATTGCAAACCCGCGTTTTGATGGCGGCCCGCCATGAAAAGTTTGACCGTGAAATCATGAACGAGTTCGGTAGCATGGGCTTCTTGGGCTCCACCATCGAAGGCTACGGTTGCACTGGGTTGAACTATGTGAGCTACGGCCTGGTGGCCCGCGAAGTCGAGCGTGTCGACAGCGGTTACCGCAGTGCCATGAGCGTGCAAAGCTCTTTGGTCATGCACCCCATCAATGAGTATGGTTCTGAAGCACAGCGCCAAAAGTACTTGCCCAAACTGGCCACCGGCGAATGGGTGGGTTGTTTTGGCCTGACAGAACCCAATCACGGCTCCGACCCTGCCAGCATGATCACCCGCGCCAAACCAGTTGACGGCGGCTTCATCATGAAGGGCGCCAAAATGTGGATCACCAACTCGCCCATTGCCGATGTGTTTGTGGTGTGGGCCAAGCTGGAAGGTGAAGGCGATGGCCAATCAGCCATTCGCGGATTCATTTTAGAAAAAGGCATGAAGGGACTGACCGCCCCCAAGATTGAAGGCAAGATGAGCCTGCGCGCCAGCATCACAGGCGAGATTGTCATGGACGATGTGTTTGTGCCCGAAGAAAACATGTTGCCCAATGTTTCCGGTTTGAAGGGTCCCTTTGGCTGCTTGAACAAAGCCCGTTACGGCATTGCTTGGGGTGCTTTGGGCGCCGCAGAAGACTGCTGGCACCGTGCTCGCCAATACACTATGGATCGCGTTCAGTTTGGTCGCCCTCTTGCCCAAAATCAATTGATTCAGAAGAAACTGGCCGACATGCAAACCGAAATTAGTTTGGGTTTACAAGGTTGCTTGCGCGTTGGCCGACTCATGGACGAAGGAAAAGCCGTTCCTGAAATGATCAGTCTGATCAAGCGCAACAGCTGCGGCAAGGCTTTGGACGTTGCACGCATGGCGCGCGACATGCACGGCGGTAATGGTATTCACGATGAATACCATGTCATCCGACACATGATCAATTTGGAAACCGTCAACACTTATGAAGGTACACACGATGTGCATGCCCTTATTTTGGGTCGTGCCCAAACGGGTCTTCAAGCCTTCTATTGAGATTTCTCAAAAAACTCATTGAAAGACCGCCTAGGCGGTCTTTTTTTTTCGACATTTGAATGTTCTTAGCTTGACGCTCCTAGCACAAACCCTTACATTACTAACCAACGAGTCATTAAACGTGTCTGAAACGCCCATCCCTGTCAAACGCGAACGCCGTAAGCAACACCGACCTGGT
>JBIKJX010000133.1:0-5327 GCA_044360785.1 Limnohabitans sp. | reverse complement strand
CAGGGAAGCTTGTCAAAACAACGAGGCAATCAAGCGATTGCCATCCATCGTTGAAAGACTCAGCCGACCTGCCATTTCGTTGAAAGTAAACGCAATGGCACATCATTTGCCAAAACTCACATGCCAAGCGCTGATCTTTGTCAGTGCTTCAGCTTTTGCCCAAAACAACATTGTTTTAATCACAAGCCCAGCGGCACAACAAGTCAGTGGATTCGAAAATCTGAACTTGCGCGAAGCCCCCTTCAGTGCCACCAACATCGAAAGCGCCACCCTGCGAGATTTAGGTGCACAAAGAATTTCAGATGCATTGCGACTCGACTCATCCGTGACGGACAGTTACAACTCTCCGGCCTATTGGGACATGTTGAGCGTAAGAGGTTTTGTGCTGGACAACCGCTACAACTTCCGTCGGGAAGGCTTGCCAATCAGCGCAGAAACCATGATTCCGATGGACAACAAAGAGCGTATCGAACTCTTCAAAGGTACCAGCGGTATTCAAGCTGGCACCAGTGCGCCAGGTGGTCTCGCAAACTACATGGTGAAGCGACCACCCAACTCGATTGAAGCCGCCAGTAAAAGTTTGACACTTGGCTTTGGCAGTGGCAACAACAGCCTCACTGCGCTGGACCTTGGCGGTAGATTCGGCGACAACGATGCATTCGGTTATCGTGTGAATGCCGCCTACGAAAATCTCAATCCGTCTGTCTACAGTGCCAAGGGCCATCGACAACTGCTGTCCCTTGCCATGGACTGGCGTATGAACGCCAACACACGCCTTGAATGGGAAATTGAAAACAGCCATCGACAACAAATTGGTGTCAACGCTGCCAGTATCACTGGCAACACCTTGCCCTCCCCCCTACTGGGTCAAAACAATTTTTCCAAACAAAGCTGGTCTGTGCCCAGTGTGTTTGCAGGACTCACAAGCACGATCAGACTCAAACACAAGCTAGAAAACGGTTGGATGTGGACCACACAAGTTGGCGCACAGCGCTTAAAAACAGACGATCGCCTCAGTTATGCGTATGGGTGTTATGCAGAAGGCAATTACGACCGATTTTGCAGCGACAAAACGTTTGACCTGTATGACTATCGCAGTGAAAACGAGCGCCGCATGACCGATGCGCTGCAAACCGAATTGACGGGTCAAGTTCAATTGGCAGGCATTCAACATGACCTGACCTTGAGTTGGTTGAGGCACCGACAAATTGACAAGATGTCGCCCATGCAGGCCTATAACTGGGCGGGAACGGGCAGCCTCACTGGCTTCAGTGACAGTGCGCCTTCACCAGAGCCCTATGACTTGAATACCAACCGACAAGAGTACGCGACAGAAATTAGCATCAAAGATCGCATTCGTGTCCATCGATTTGCCGACCTCTGGCTAGGACTTCGATCAAGTCAGATTCAACGCGATAGCCAACGCACCGATGGCAGTCGTGCCACCCGCGACGACCGTACTTTAACAACCCCTTGGCTAGCGTTTAGCCATAAGTTGCCCTTCAACACCACAGGCTACATCAGCTATGGCCAAGGCGTGGAGGCACAAGTCACCCCCAATCGTTCTCGTTACACCAATGCAGGTGTGGCATTGCCTTCTGCCAAAAGCACTCAAAAAGAATTGGGCTTGAAAGGCGGTCAATCTGATTTGCAGTGGCAAGCCGTGCTTTTTGACATTCAACGACCTGTTTGGGGCGATGAGGGCACTTGTGATGAGATCAACACATGCACGCGTCGACTTGATGGCAGCGCAAATCACCAAGGCTTAGAGTTAGGTCTCGGATTCAGAAACAAACAATGGCGTTGGGACGCAGCAGGCACTTGGCTTCAAGCACAAAGAGAAAACGCCACCATCGATCCGAATCAAAATGGACAACGCCCCTTGAATGTTCCAATTTGGGTATTGAGGGCCGGGGTGGAATACAGATGGGATGGGGTTCCAGGCCTTCGAACATCATTCCGCATCAGCCATGAAGGAAAACGTGACGTCATTGAAGGAGGCCTCCTGCAATTGCCAGCTTGGACAACCGCAGACTTTGCAGCGCATTACAGCGCACCGCTGATGGGTTACAACACAGAGTGGACACTCGCCATTGACAATGCAAGCAACAAATCTTTTTGGCGTGAGTCACCCAAACAATATGGGCACCATTACCTTTACGCTGGTGCGCCCCGTCAAATTCGATTCAATTTGAGAACCCTGTTTTAAACCAGCAAGGCTTGCTTGGACTTAGTTGGAAGGCCAAAAATAACTGCCAGGATTTGGCATTGGTTTTTGGCCAACTGATTCGTTACGCCAAACCAAGGAAATAACCTGTTCCATGCCCTCTTCAGAAATTGTCGGCAAACCTTGTCGTTGTAAGTTTTGCAATGCATTTTTAGCAGCAGGCGCTTCTGCGCCTAAATGCTGAAGTGCAATCTCAATGGCCTGTGATTCATTGTTTGGGTCCAACAACCATTGCCAGGCATCCGACCATGCGCGTTGAAAACCGATGGCCATGCTGGGGTTTGCGTCTGCCCAGTCACGCCGAGCGGCAACCACAGGGCCTGGATAGCTTGGAAACGCCTGACGCGTGGTTGTTAAACGCACAAACCCATCATTGACCAATGCCTTGTCCAATGGCGGGTTGATAAAACTGGCCATGAATTCACCACTTCGCATGGCTTGAACACGCTGCTGGCTGTCCCCTACCTCCACCAATTGGTAATCAGATGACTGCCACCCCATAGATGACAATAACTTGACCAGTAACAAGGCATAACCACTGCGTGCACCGTCAACCGCAATTCGATGGCCTTTGAGATCAGCCAAAGAACGAATGATGGACGAAGCCATCAAAGCAACATCTGGCGCATGCGATTGCGCAGCCAAGACACACAAAGGCGTACCGTTGAGGCCAGCACGAACGACATGGTCGGGCAGTTGCAATCCAACGTCAAATCGCCCTTCGCTCAGGCCTTCCATTTGAACTGTCGATGCGCCAGTGTGCGTAATGTTGCATTGCACACCCTGGGCTTCAAACAAGCCTTGGTTTTGAGCAACAAACAAGGCCCAAACTGGAAAACCGCCAGAAATATAGGCTAAACGAAGGGTTTGATTTGACGTCGCGTTCATTGATTAATCCAACTTTGCACCACTGGCCTTCATGACTTCGCCAAGCGTGACAGCTTCGTCTTGAATGAATTTATCAAAGGCAGCAGGTTTCATCTTGAATTGCAAGGCACCCAATTTTTCAAATCGTTCACGCACATCCGGCAAGTCAACAATGAGATTGATTTCATCGTTCATCTTGTCCAAAATGGCCTTGGGTGTTTGGGCCGGGGCCAACATGCCAATCCAGAAATTGAATTGACCTTGTGGGTAGCCCTCTTCTGCCATGGTAGGAATATTGGGAAAGGCCACCGCGCGTTTTTCTGAACTGACCGCCAAGGGCACGACCTTGCCTTCGCGAATCATGGTCACACTGGAAATGAGCGGTGCAAACACGTAGTCAACATTGTTGCCAGCAATATCAACCAACATTTGAGGCGTTCCTTTGTAAGGCACATGGTTGCCTTTGAGTTTGAGTCCCACCACAAATTTTTCAGCATTGACATGCGCTGCACTGCCAATGCCTGCACTTGCGTAATTCAAACCATTCGGTGCTGCACGCACTTTTTCGACCAACTCTTTGACTGTCTTTACACCCAATCCAGGCGCAGCCACCAAGGCGCTTGGCAAAGTACCAATTGGGCTGACCCCTGCCAAGTCTTTCAATTGGTAATTGAGCTTGCTGTACAACACAGGATTGACCACGTGGCCTGTAGAGACCACCACAAAGGTGTAGCCATCTGGGGCTGATTTGGCCACAGCAGAGGTACCAATGGTGCCGCCTGCGCCCACCTTGTTTTCAACGACCACTGTTTGACCAAGACGGGGGCCTAATTTCTCACCAATGACGCGGGCCATGATGTCAGTGGCACTGCCCGCCGTGAAAGGCACCACAAACGTAATTTGTTTGGCGGGCCAAGCTTGTGCGTGAGCACTCAGCGTTGTGCTCAATGCCAAGGCAGCAAGTGCAATCGATGTTTTCAAACTAACGACTCTGTGCAATTTCTTCATGATGTCTCCTAAAAAATAGTTGAGTGAAAAAAACTTCAAATGGACGCTTGATAACTTTCCAGCATCACCAAATACAACAAAGCAGTTCCGCCTGCTGATTCGCTAAATTCGCGCTCCTCATTGGGCAAAACAAATACTGAATCGCCCGCTTGCAATTCGACGGTGGTGTTGCCGCCACGAAACTTCACTTGGCCTTCAACCACAATGTACAACTTCCCTGCAGGCGAAGCTTTGGCTTCAACATGACCACCCGGACCCATCATTAACTTTGCAGACCAAACTTGATTCAGGGGCGAGACGTCCTGCCCCTGAATACGGTGCATGGTCATGTTGTGATGTCCAGGCGCTTGATAGGCCTTGGCTTCGGATGAGCGCGTGATGTGCATGTTGTTTCCCGAAATTCAAGGGGCACTGATGTTCAAAAGACCCACGCCACCTTTAACAAAGGTGTGCTTGAATGCTTCCGCCGCTTGTGCCAAGGTGTAAATTTTTGGCGCATCTTCTTGCGGCAATACCAAACGACCGCTGTCAATGTGCGGCACCAATTGAGACAACAACTGGTTGCTGGCCACTGTGTCTTTTTTCAAAGTATCGACGCCAAAAAAAGTCATTTCTTTTCTGAAGAATTTGAAAATGTCGAAGGGACAGTCTCTGGCCAAAGTTGAAATAAGAATTTGCTTACCCTTGTGCGCCAAGACATCCAGCGAAAGTGCGAGATAGGGACTTCCGACTGTGTTGTAAAACAAGGGGAATCCTTGATTGTTTGTTTCGGCCATTAATTTGACGGCCAAATCAGGATCTTCTAAATCAAACAGCACATCACACGCATGACCTGGAACAGCTTCACTGCTTTGACGTTTAATGCCGATCACGCGCGCACCATAGACCTTGGCAATGGCTGCAGCCGCTAAACCAACTTTGCCCATTGCACCACCAATCAAAATATTTTGGCCTGGCTGAGGAAAACCTGCTTTGGCATAACCATCCAATGCGGTGACATAAGGAACACCCATCGAAGCCGCTTGCGTCAACGTCAAAGCATCAGGCTTTTTCAGCAAAGCACGCTGTGGCAAAACCAAGTAACTGGCATGGCTACCGTCCCGAGTGATGCCCACATCGCCGCCTGAACCAAAAACAGTTTTCCCGAGCCATTCTTTGGGCCCTTGCTCAACAATGCCAACATAGTCTCTGCCGGGTGTTCGAGGAAAAACGGCTTGCGGCATGT
>JBIKJX010000132.1:0-5344 GCA_044360785.1 Limnohabitans sp. | reverse complement strand
TGGGCGACGTAGGGGCGCTGGCTTTAGGTGCCGCACTTGGCAC
This sequence comes from Limnohabitans sp., assembly GCA_044360785.1. GTDB lineage: Bacteria > Pseudomonadota > Gammaproteobacteria > Burkholderiales > Burkholderiaceae_C > Limnohabitans_A. The sequence goes on along the minus strand of JBIKJX010000132.1, from coordinate 5,301 downwards.
CATTGCAGTCATTGTTCGCCAAGAAATTGTGCTGGCCATCATGGGTGGTATTTTTGTGGTCGAAGCCTTGTCGGTCATGTTGCAGGTGTCTTATTTCAAGTACACCAAGAAAAAATATGGCGAAGGCCGACGTATTTTAAAGATGGCACCCTTGCACCACCACTTTGAAAAGAGCGGTTGGAAAGAGACACAAGTGGTCGTGCGTTTTTGGATCATCACCATGCTGCTTTGCTTGGTCGGTCTGTCGACTTTGAAGCTCAGATAAACATGAAATACCTTCAAGGCCAACACATCTTGATTCTGGGGCTGGGCAGCTCAGGACTGGCCATGGCGCGTTGGTGTGCCTACATGGGTGCTGACGTCACGGTGGCCGATACCCGCGATGCCCCCCCCAATTTGGCCATTCTTCAAAGCGAATTGCCCGAAGTGAAATTTGTCGCTGGTGCATTCAGTGCCAGCTACATTGAAGGCACCTCTGTGCGTGCTGTGTTTGCAAGCCCCGGTTTGTCGCCCGCCGAAACAGCGCCTGTTCTGGATGCAGCCAAATCTTTAGGCTTGTGGGTGGGCGGTGAGCTCAGCTTGTTTGCACAAGGTCTGGAAAAGTTAAAGCTGACAAGAGACTATTCACCGCGCGTCTTGGCTATCACGGGCACCAATGGCAAAACCACAGTCACCTCGCTCACCGGGCAACTGATTGAACGTGCTGGCAAGTCGGTCAAAGTGGCGGGCAACATTGGCCCCACTTTGTTGGACACATTGCGCCAATCTATCGACACAGAATTGCCTGACGTATGGGTCTTGGAGCTTTCCAGTTTTCAGCTTGACAATGCGGGACCCTTTGAGCCTAGCGCAGCCACGGTCTTGAATATCACGCAAGATCATTTAGATTGGCACGGCAACATGGATGCCTATGCCCGCGCCAAACAAAACATCTTTGGCGCAACCTCTTTGATGGTGCTCAATCGTGAAGACGCTCGCGTGATGGCCATGTTGCCAGAGCCCGTTCGAGCTAAATTGCAAAAGCCCATCGAGCGCGCGCACCTGACCTTTGGTTCTGACATGCCGCAGCGGCCAGGTGATTTTGGTTTGGAGACTGTCAACGGCATGACTTGGCTGGTCCGCGCATTGGAGGCAGACGAAACCCGTCGTTTGCGCAAAGGTGAAGTTGAAGAAATTCACATTCAAAGACTGATGCCCGCAGATGCACTGCGCATACGGGGTCGACACAATGCCGTCAACGCGCTGGCTGCTTTGGCTTTGGCCAGCAGCACAGGCTGCAGCTTGGCTTCTATGTTGTTTGGTCTGCGTGAATACCAAGGTGAGCCACATCGCGTTCAGTCTGTGGCCATTGTGAATGACATTGAATATTTCGACGACAGCAAAGGCACCAACGTCGGTGCCACTGTGGCGGCTCTGAATGGACTGGGCGCAGAAAGAAAAGTGCTTGTGATCTTGGGTGGTGACGGCAAAGGCCAAGACTTTTCACCGTTGGCTGAACCCGTTGCAAGGTTTGCGCGTGGCGTTGTTTTGATAGGCCGTGATGCAGCACTCATCCGTGAACAAATTCAATTCACAGGTGTGCCATTGTTGGATGCCAGCACATTGCCCGAAGCCGTGAAAGTTGCCACAGAAGTGGCGCAAAAGGGCGATGCCGTGTTGCTCTCGCCAGCCTGCGCAAGCTTTGACATGTTCAAAGATTATGGTCATCGCGCAGAAGTTTTCTGCCAGTCTGTGGCAGAAGTTGCAGAGGTAGCAGGGCAGTCGATGGAGGGTGCACTGTGAGTTCAATGGGGTCACGCATCACCGATTGGTCCGCTGGTTTGTTTAGCCGGGCGGGTGGCGGATCGATGCAGGCGTCTGGCGAGATGGGGTTGCCCGTCAATTTGGGCAGTTACGACTACGCCAAAAATTCAGGTGCCCAAGGCAAGATTCAAAACATCGATCAGACGCTGCTTTGGGTGGTTGTGGCTTTGTTGATGTGGGGCATGATCATGGTCTACTCGGCCAGCATTGCCATGCCCGACAACCCCAAATTTGCACGTTATTCACAAACTCACTTTTTGTTCCGACACGTGATTTCCATTGCGATTGGCTTTGGCGTTGCCTTGTTGGCATTTCAAGTGCCTCTTGAAGCTTGGGAAAAAAATGCAAGGCCTTTGTTCATCGCTGCCTTGATTTTGTTAGCGGCGGTGTTGTTGCCGTTTGTGGGTAAAGGTGTGAATGGCGCCCGACGTTGGATCTCTTTCGGCATCATCAATTTTCAGCCCTCTGAGTTTGCCAAGTTAGCTGTGATTATTTACGCCTCGGATTACATGGTCCGAAAAATGGAAGTCAAAGAGCGTTTCTTCCGTGCGGTATTGCCCATGGGTGCCGCAGTTGGCTTGGCTGGTGTTTTCTTGTTGGCAGAACCCGACATGGGTGCGTTCTTGGTGATTGCCATCATTGCCATGGGCATTCTGTTTTTGGGCGGTGTCAACGCGCGAATGTTCTTCCTGATCTTGGCCATTTTGGTGTTTACGTTTGCCATGATCATTGCGGCATCACCTTGGCGCCGAGAGCGAATTTTTGCTTACCTCGATCCATGGGATCCGACCCACACCTTGGGCAAAGGGTATCAACTGTCTCACTCTTTGATTGCCATTGGCCGCGGAGAAATCTTTGGTGTGGGCCTAGGTGGCAGCGTTGAGAAGTTGCACTGGTTGCCTGAAGCACACACCGACTTTTTGTTGGCCGTGATTGGTGAAGAGTTTGGTTTGGTGGGAGTCGTTGCAGTCATCGGCATGTTCTTGTGGCTCAGTCGCCGCATCATGGTCATCGGTCGTCAAGCTTTGGCCTTGGATCGCACCTTTGCAGGCTTGGTGGCTCAGGGTGTGGGCATTTGGATTGGCTTTCAGTCCTTCATCAACATGGGTGTGAATCTGGGCGCTTTGCCGACCAAAGGTTTGACTTTGCCTCTCATGAGTTATGGCGGATCAGCCATTCTGATGAACATGGTGGCCATTGCCATTGTTTTGCGGATCGATTCTGAAAACAAGCAAATGATGCGGGGAGGCCGCTCATGAGTCGTTGCGCTTTGATCATGGCGGGCGGAACGGGTGGGCATATCTTCCCTGGTTTGGCTGTGGCCGAGTCTTTGCGAAATGCAGGTTGGCGCGTTCATTGGTTGGGTGTTCCTGGCAACATGGAAAGCCAATGGGTGCCGCAACGTGGGTTTGCATTTGAGCCTGTCGAGTTTGGTGGTGTGCGCGGAAAGGGGCCTTTGAGCTTGGCGTTGTTGCCCTTGCGATTGCTGAAAGCGTTTTGGCAAAGCCTGTTGGTGGTGCGTCGTGTTAAGCCCAATGTGGTTGTGGGTCTGGGTGGTTACATCACTTTTCCTGGCGGCATGATGTCTGTCTTGCTAGGCAAGCCGCTGGTGCTGCACGAACAAAACTCTGTGGCAGGCATGGCCAACAAAGTACTGGCAGGCGTGGCCGACAAAATTTACACCGCATTTCCAAATGTTTTTACCAAGGGTCATTGGGTAGGCAATCCGCTGCGCCAAGATTTCTTGAACAAGCCAGCGCCTGCAACTCGATTTGAAGGCCGCACTGGGCCCTTGAAATTGTGGGTGGTGGGTGGCAGTTTGGGAGCGCAAGCTTTGAATGACATTGTGCCCAAAGCATTGGCATTGTTACCAGAAGCTGAAAGACCTGTGGTGGTTCATCAAAGTGGCGCCAAACAAATTGAAGCGCTTCAAAAGAATTACGCCAATGCGGGTGTCAAGGCTGAACTGACGCCTTTCATTGAAGACACAGCGCAGGCCTTTGCCGATGCCGATCTGATCATTTGCCGAGCCGGCGCAAGCACTGTGACGGAAATTGCTGCGGTTGGCGCAGCGGCCATTTATGTCCCTTTTCCATTTGCTGTCGACGATCACCAAACGACCAATGCCAACTTTTTGGTCAATCAAGACGCGGGCTGGCTGATACCGCAGTCGCAATTGACGCCTGAGATGTTGGCAGAGCGTTTGAAGCAAATGAACCGTTCAGAATTGTTGGCCCGCGCAGAAAAAGCTTGGGCCCTGAAAAAGATCCATGCCACCCAAGAAGTGGTTGCAGCCTGTGAGGCCTTGGCCGCATGAAACACGCCATTCGTCATATTCATTTCATTGGTGTCGGTGGTTCCGGCATGAGCGGCATTGCCGAAGTTTTGTTGAACTTGGGCTACACCGTTTCGGGTTCTGACTTGGCCGACAGTCCCACACTTCGTCGCTTGTCTGAACTGGGCATTCAAACCCATGTGGGGCACAGCGCAGAAAATGTTCAAGGTGCTGATGCGGTTGTGACTTCGACAGCAGTTAAGTCAGATAACCCCGAAGTTTTGGTAGCGCGTGCCAAACACATACCGGTGGTTCCCCGTGCCGTCATGTTGGCCGAGTTGATGCGCATGAAACAGGGCGTGGCCATTGCTGGCACGCATGGCAAAACCACCACCACCAGTTTGGTGGCCAGTGTTTTGGCCGAAGGCGGTTTGGACCCAACGTTCGTCATTGGCGGACGACTCAATAGCGCAGGCACCAATGCCAAATTGGGAACCGGTGACTACATTGTGGTGGAGGCCGATGAGTCAGATGCGTCGTTCTTGAATTTGTTGCCCGTCATGGCCGTTGTCACCAACATTGACGCGGATCACATGGAAACTTATGGTCACGACTTCGAAAAATTAAAGTCAGCCTTTGTCGACTTTTTACACCGCATGCCTTTTTATGGCACAGCCATTTTGTGCACCGACGATGCGGGTGTACAGAGCATTGTTCCTGCCTTGGCCAGGCCTGTCACCACCTATGGCTTGAAGGAAGGCGCGCAAATCAGGGCGGTCAATGTCAAGGCTGAAAACGGTCAAATGCATTTCACCGTCCAGCGCCGCAATGGCGTGGTCTTGCCTGATCTTCAAATCACCTTGAATTTACCGGGTGAACACAATGTGTTGAATGCATTGGCGGCCATTGCCGTTGCTGTTGAGTTGGGCGTAGAGGATGCAGCCGTGGTGCGTGCATTGGCCAGCTTCAAGGGTGTGGGTCGACGCTTCCAAAGGTATGGCGAAGTGAAGCTGCAAAGCAAAGCGGGTCGCTTCACTTTGATTGACGATTATGGTCACCATCCTGTTGAGATGGCAGCCACCTTAGCGGCTGCACGCGGCGCGTTTCCTGGACGCCGTTTGGTACTGGCTTTCCAGCCGCACCGATACAGCCGAACACGCGATTGTTTTGAAGACTTTGTCAAAGTCATCAGTCAGGGTGCTGACACTGTTTTGTTGTCAGAA
>JBIKJX010000131.1:0-5346 GCA_044360785.1 Limnohabitans sp. | reverse complement strand
AATTGGGCTACAGAATTAAACTTTTGGGAATTACAAAGCGCACTGCAACAGGCATTGAATTGCGTGTGCATCCGAGTTTGGTTCCAACACAACGCCTCATTGCCAATGTAGAAGGTGCCATGAACGCTGTCATGGTTCAAGGCGATGCGGTGGGTACCACCTTGTATTACGGCAAGGGTGCAGGTTCTGAGCCAACGGCCAGTGCGGTCATTGCCGATTTGGTTGACATTACCCGATTGCACACTGCCGATCCGCTGAACCGAGTGCCGCATCTGGCTTTCCAACCCGATGCCATGAGCAGTGCAAAAATCTTGCCTATCTCGGATGTTGTGACCAGTTATTACTTGCGACTGCGCGTTGCTGACGAAGCAGGTGTCTTGGCCAAGCTGACAGGTTTGTTGGCCGAAGCCAATATCAGTATCGATGCTGTTCTGCAGCGTGAGGCCGACCAAGTCAGTCAAGCTGGTGAGAATCAAACGGATGTGATTATCCTGACTCACGATACGCGCGAAGGCACCATGAATGCCGTTCTGGCTCAAATGCAAGCCCTGCCAACTGTGATGGCACCCATCACCAAAATTCGCAAGGAAGAGTTGAACTGATGCGTTACATGTCCACACGCGGTCATGCCGATCGCAAGCAGTTCTGTGAGATTTTGTTGGAAGGCTTAGCGCCAGACGGTGGCCTGTATTTGCCAGAGACATATCCGCAAATTTCAGCGACGCAATTGAGCAAGCTGCGCGAAGTATGGAACACACAAGGCTATGCCGCTTTGGCGTTTGAAGTCTTGTCTCTTTACATCGATGACATTCCTTCCCAAGATCTACGCGACTTATGTTCAAAGACCTACACAAAAGAGTGTTTTGGTACTTCTGAAATTGTCCCTATCAAGGCGTTGAAGACGAATGCAGCTCCCGGGGCAGAAGTTTCTCTCGAGGCCTTGTCCAATGGCCCGACACTGGCATTCAAAGACATGGCCATGCAGCTGTTGGGCAATTTGTTTGAGTACGAATTGTCTCGCCGCAATGCCGAACTCAACATCCTAGGTGCCACATCAGGTGACACCGGAAGCGCAGCGGAGTACGCCATGCGCGGCAAAAAAGGTGTTCGAGTTTTCATGACCAGTCCGCAAGGTCGAATGAGTCCATTTCAGCAGGCACAGATGTTCAGCTTGTTGGATGAAAACATTCACAACATCGCCATTGAAGGCGTTTTCGACGATTGCCAAGACATCGTCAAAGCGGTGAGTAATGATTTAGCCTTCAAACGAAAATACAAGATTGGCACTGTCAACTCCATCAACTGGGCTCGCTTGTTGGCCCAAGTTGTTTATTACTTTGCTGGTTATTTTCAGGCGACTCAAAACGATTCACAAAAAGTTAGCTTCTGCGTGCCAAGCGGTAACTTTGGCAATGTGTGCGCAGGACATGTTGCGCGCCAGATGGGATTGCCGATTGACCAATTGGTGGTCGCGACCAACGAAAATGATGTGCTCGATGAATTTTTTAGAACGGGTGTTTATCGAGTTCGTGGCACGGCGGACACGCATGAAACTTCCAGTCCATCCATGGACATTTCAAAAGCCAGTAATTTTGAACGCTTTGTTTTTGACTTGCTCAATCGCGACGCCGAACTCACGAAGGGCTTGTTCCACGATCAGTTGAATCAAAACGGCCGTTTCAATTTGAGTACCCACCCGCTGTTTGCCAATGCCAAAACCAAGTTTGGCTTTGTGAGCGGTAAAAGCACGCACGCTGACAGACTCAAAACCATTCAAGAGACCTATGCCAGCAATCACATCATGATTGACACGCACACAGCCGACGGCCTGAAAGTGGCGGTGCCTTTGGCCAAGCCTGGCGTACCCATGTTGGTCTTAGAGACTGCGCTGCCCATTAAGTTTGCCGCCACCTTGGTTGAGGCGCTTGGCAAAGAACCCGATCGACCTGCCAAGTTTTTAGGCATTGAAAATTTACCCAAACGCGTCAGGGTTTTGCCCACATCGGCCCAAGCCGTCAAAGACTATATTGCATCGCATTGCAATTGATGGATGAACATGGCGTCTGACAAACCTCTTCAGCGTGCGCCCTTGATGTCTTTGGACGAGGCTTTGGCTCAAGTTCTTGGTCAGGCTCAGGTCATTGCTGAAACAGAGAGGGTGGCCATCTTGGACGCAGACTGCCGCTTTCTGGCTGAAGATTTAATCTCTGAGTTGCAAGTGCCACCCCAAGACAACTCCTCGATGGATGGCTATGCGGTTCGCACTGAAGACTTGGCCACGCCGGGCGTCACACTTCGCGTCACTCAAAGAATTCCAGCAGGGCACCATGGTCGTCCATTGATGGCGGGTGAGGCTGCGCGTATTTTTACGGGTGCACCCATCCCACCGGGTGCCCATGCGGTTGTTATTCAAGAGGATACCAAGGCCTTAGACAGTCCAAATCATCTAAACGCTGTGCCAGAGGTGCTCGTGAATGTGGTGCCCGTGTTGGGGCAATGGATTCGACGCAGTGGGGAGGATGTCAAAAAAGGTGACATTGTGTTGCCACAGGGCACTCGACTTAATCCGGCCTCCTTGGGTCTCGCTGCCAGCATTGGACGAGCCCATGTCAGCGTGGTCAGAAAGCCCCGTGTCGCTTTGTTTTCAACAGGTGACGAATTGGTGATGCCTGGCGAAGTGACGCCAGAAAACATGCCCCCTGGCGCCATTTACAACTCAAATCGTTTCTTTTTGCGAGCCTTGCTGGTGCGTGCAGGTTGTGCTGTAACAGACCTAGGGATCGTGCCAGACAACCTACCCGACACACTCAAAGTGTTGCAATTGGCTGCAAAAGACCATGACTTGGTCCTAACGAGCGGGGGTGTCTCGGTGGGTGAAGAAGATCATGTCAAACCAGCTGTTGAAAAGTTGGGGCGATTGAACCTCTGGCAAATTTCAATGAAACCCGGAAAACCTTTTGCATTTGGTCAGTTGAATGCAGCAAGTCCTGATAATTCAGCGGGGGCTTTCTTCATGGGATTGCCAGGCAACCCTGTGTCCAGTTTTGTCACCTTTCAATTGTTGGTGCGGCCTTTTTTAATGGCGCTACAAGGGCAAACACAAACCCAATCTAAGTCTTATTTGCTGCAAGCGAATTTTGATTTGGCCAAACCAGACAAGCGCCGAGAGTTTCTCCGAGTGCAGCGCAATGCCGCTGGCACGCTTGACTTGTTTCCCAATCAAAGCTCCGGTGTTTTAACGTCCGTTGTATGGGGCGATGGCGTTATCGATAATCCCAGCATGCAAACTATCCAACAAGGTGATTGGGTTCGCTATTTTCCTTTTGCGGAATGGCTTCAATGAAAATCAAAGTTCGTTATTTTGCGTCACTGCGTGAAGCCATCGGTCACTCACAGGAAGACCTTGAGTCATCGGCCACAACAGTGGGCCAGGTCAGGGACGAGTTGTTGGCCAAGGGTGGTGTTTACTTGTGCATCCAACGCGATCGTTCAGTCAGATTGGCTCTGAACCAAGTCATGGTCAATGAAGATGCCAAGTTGGTGAACCCTTCTGAAGTCGCATTTTTCCCGCCTGTCACCGGAGGCTGACCCATGATCCCGCGCGTCGTCATCCAAACAGAAGATTTCAACGTTTCCGATGTTTTGAACCAGTTACGCGCTGAGGACTTAAGGGTTGGTGCAGTCTGTAGCTTTGTGGGTACTGTGCGGGACACGCGCATGTTGTCAGGCAAAGACGCGGACCAAGTCGTTTCCATGGAACTCGAGCATTACCCTGGCATGACAGAAGCGTCCATTGAATCCATGATTGACCAGGCGCATGCACGCTTTGATTTTTATCAAGCCCATGTGATTCACCGCGTCGGCGTTTTGAAACCTGCCGATCAAATCGTGATGGTGGCCGTGACATCAGCGCACAGAGGTGAAAGTTTCAAGGCGTGTGAATTTTTAATGGATTATTTAAAAACGCAGGCCCCGTTTTGGAAAAAAGAGGCGACGCCAACGGGTGCGAAATGGGTTGACGCGAGGGTTTCAGATGATGAAGCTTTGGCGCGATGGGGCATTCAAGCCACTAATGTGGCCCCTCCAGAAAGCTTGAAATAGTTTCAAGTTCAATGCCTGTAAGCAGGACCTTCGGAAACATGGCTTTCTGAAAGATCAGATCGGTGAGAAAAATCGGGCTGCTGCCATGTGGCCTTTTTTAATGCGGCCTCTATGAGATGCAACAAACCATGCAAAAGGGTTGGCTGAAGGCTTAGCTCCAAGGATGTGTCGATGGCGTTGTCGCCCGTCTTGTCTTGCAATAACAAAGTCAAACTTCCACCGCTGAGGACTTTCAACTGAACGTCCGTGATCAATAATGGTGTTTCACCAAATGGAAGACTCAAGTTTTGCGAGGCAAATGGGGTTGAAAAATCTGCACACGACAAAAAATTCTCGCGTTTCAGTTCTGCCAACATTTGTTGTGCAGTGGTGTCAGTCGCCATGACCTGGGGGTCTCTGGATTCCAGATGAACGACGGCGGCTTGAAGGTGCGGCAGAAGTCGCAGCGTCATGGAGCGGGTGAGCCAAAACCTAAATTCTTCTTTGACTTGATTGCTGACCCGAGCCGACAAACGATCTTGACGTTCGTCATACTCGACTGACATTTGATGGATGTTCATGACGTCATTTTAGTGCTTTGGTTTGGAATTGATTCAAAATCCAAAAGACTCTTGAAATAAAGCTGAACAAGCCCAAGATAGGCGATAACAGGAGATTCAAATGCGAATTGACAAACTCACCACCAAATTTCAAGAGGCACTTGCCGACGCGCAATCGCTGGCTTTGGGAAAAGATCACGCTTACATCGACCCGGCGCACGTTTTGATGGCCATGTTGCAGCAGCATGATGGCCCCAAAGCTTTGCTGCAACGTGCAGGCGTTAACCTCAATTCATTGACATCTATCGTTCATGCTGCTGTTGGCCGCTTGCCGCAAGTGACTGGGCAAGATCAAGTTCAGGTGGGGCCGGAGTTGGTTAAGTTATTGCAAGCCGCAGAAAAAGAGTCCATTAAAAGAGGGGACTCTTTCATTGCCAGTGAACTATTCTTGCTTTCTTTGACAGACAGCAAAACAGAGTTTGCGCGAACGCTTAAAGATGCTGGCCTGAGTCGGAAAAGTTTAGAGACTGCAGTTGATGCGGTCCGTGGAGGACAAAACGTGAACAATGCTGAAGCCGAAGGACAAAGAGAATCCTTGAAGAAGTATTGCCTCGATCTCACCGAGCGTGCGCGAATGGGCAAATTAGACCCGGTCATTGGCCGTGATGACGAGATTCGCAGGGCTATTCAAGTTTTACAGCGCAGG
>JBIKJX010000004.1:0-17324 GCA_044360785.1 Limnohabitans sp. | reverse complement strand
AGAACGCTTAAAGGGTCACGGTGAACCAGTGGCAGAATTGCAGGCGCGCGGCATCTTGTTGGATGGTTCCACGGCCAACGGCGAAAAGCGTTTGCTGCTTCAAATATTTTCGCAAACTTTGTTGGGCCCTGTGTTCTTCGAATTTATTCAGCGAAAAGCCGACGAAGGTTTTGGCGAGGGCAACTTCAAAGCATTGTTTGAGTCCTTGGAACGTGATCAAATTAGACGTGGCGCCCTTCAAGTAGACGCCTAAAGGAATGTCATGAAAATTAGCAAAATTCACCATGCCGCTTATCGCTGCAAAGACGCCAAAGAAACCGTCGAGTGGTACGCCAAAAACTTGAACATGGATTTTGTATTGGCCATTGCCGAAGACTTGGTGCCCTCCACCAAAGCACCCGACCCGTACATGCACATCTTCTTGGACGCAGGTGGTGGCAACGTGTTGGCGTTTTTTGAACTGCCCAATTCACCCGAGATGGGCCGGGACGAGAACACGCCTGCATGGGTACAGCACATGGCCTTTGAAGTAGACAGCATGGAAACCTTGTTGGCGGCCAAAGCCAAATTAGAAGCCAATGGCGTTGAAGTGATTGGCCCCACCAACCACACCATTTTTAAAAGCATTTACTTCTTTGACCCAAATGGTCACCGCCTAGAACTGGCCACCAACACCGGCACCCCCGAAATGTACAAAACCTTGGACGAGGTGAAGTGGGACATGCTGAACGAGTGGAGCAAGACCAAGCGCGCACCAAAGCATGCGGCTTGGATGCATGAACCGAGTTGAATGATTTAAATACGGAGCAATCTTCGACTCAGGAGAGTCTGCAGATTTCTTCGTCCATCGAGTACAGCATTGATGGTGACAAACTTTTCATTTACCAGATAAATGATTCGACACGGTTTGAAAAATATTTGGCGGTAGTCCCGAATACCAATGTCTATTAAATCGCTTGGAATGCTTCCGCGCTCAGGGAAATTTGCCAGCGTATTAATGCTTGCTTTGATTTTGGCAATCAAGCGATCTGCATTCGCTTCTGAATCGAATTCAAGAACGTAGTCATAAATTTCGAGAATATCTTTGGTGGCAGCTGCTGAAATACGAATTTGATGTGAATTAGCGAACCGGCTGACCATCACTTGTTTTTCTTTTTAGCGCTGATCATGTCCATTACCTCATCCATGGTGTGGACACGCCCAGCATCGACATCCGCTTGACCCATGGCTAGGATTTTGAGGAGGGCCAAAGTTTCCTGTGTCTTTTCATAGGACGCCACATCTTGAATCACAGCTTTGGCCTCGCCATTTTGAGTGATGACCATGGGCTCGCGGCACTCCGTGAGGTGCTGCAACACCTCGGCAGCATTGGCCTTGAGGTAGCTGATAGGTTTGATTTGGGAAGTGCTGAGCATGATGTGGTCCGCCTTAAAGTGAACCTAATATAGTCTTTTAAAAGACCAAGTCAATACACATTTGCTTACAATGAATCTTCTGGGCGCCATCATTTCTGTTCGCAGCTGTGTGAGGATGGGGTGGGTGGGTGACGATTTCTGGTACCCCATTATGAGGAACCCACCCACCCCATCCTCACACAGCGAGCTCAGAAAGAAACCGATTTACTTCGACTGACTTAAAGCGTTGCCCACCATCTTGGATGTGATGTCTACAATTTGAATCATGCGCTCGTAAGGCATGCGTGTAGGACCAATGACGCCGAGTGTGCCCACCACGTGCCCATCGACCTCGTAAGGCGCGCTGACCACTGACAACTCTTGCATGGGCACAAACTGGCTTTCGCCGCCGATGAAAATGCGCACGCCATCGGCCTGACTGGACACATCGAGCAAACGCATGAGTTGCGTTTTTTGTTCGAACAAATCGAAGGCCTGACGCAAGTTGCCCATGTCGCTCGAAAAGTCGCTGACCGACAACAAGTTGCGTTCGCCCGAAATAACAACATCTCCTTCGTCTTCGCTCAGTGCTTCAGAACTCATTTGCACAGCGGCCTGCATGAGGCTGGCAATTTCTGATTGCAAATTAACCAGTTCTTGCTTCACACGCATGCGCACTTGTTCGATGGCCATGCCGGCATAGTGAGCGTTCAAATAATTAGAAGCTTCTAGCAGCTGACTTTGAGAATAATCGGACTCTGTGAAGATGACCCGGTTTTGCACATCGCCTTCTGGCGACACAATGATCAAGAGCACCCGTTTTTCAGAGAGCCTTAAAAACTCAATGTGCCGAAATACCGATGCGCGTTTGGGCGCCATGACCACCCCCACATAGTGGGACAAGCTGGACAACATGTTGGCCGCATTGGCAATGACCTTTTGAGGCTGATCGGGAGCCAAGCGATGGGTTGGCAATTCACCCTTCTGTACCGTCAGCATGGTGTCGACAAATAGGCGATAACCCCTATTGGTGGGCACCCTGCCAGCCGATGTATGCGGACTGGCAATCAGACCCAATTCCTCAAGGTCGGACATGACATTTCGAATGGTGGCAGGGGATAATTCAAGCCCAGACGCCTTCGAAAGCGTGCGCGACCCTACCGGCTGGCCGTCCGCAATGTAGCGTTCAACAAGGGCTTTCAGTAATAACTTGGCACGATCATCTAGCATTCGGTCATTTTAATGATGTAATTTGAGAATGAAATCTAAATTTCGTCACGTTGCGCTATTTGGCAAGTACCACACCACGGTCACGGGCGCTGCTTTGGAGAGCTCTCGCCGGGTCTTGGACGATGTTGCCCAATTTGTCAGCCGAATTGGCGCTGAGGTGGTCCTCGAAGAAGGCACCGCTGAGCACCTGGGCCTGAGCCTCTACCCCACGCTCAAAATGGCCGAGATTGGCAAGCAATGCGATTTAGGTTTGGTCATAGGGGGCGACGGCACCATGTTGGGCATCGGCCGCCAAGTGGCCCCATTTGGTTTGCCCCTCATTGGCATCAACCAAGGCCGCCTGGGTTTCATCACCGACATTCCCATTGAGGAATATGCGCAAACCCTCAGACCCATGCTTTTAGGCAACTTTGAGGAAGAACAACGCAGCATGCTGCACGCACAAGTCTGGCGCGACAAACACTGCGTGTTTGATGCGTTTGCCATGAACGATGTGGTGGTCAACCGCGGTGCCACCTCTGGCATGGTCGAGTTGCGCATCGAGGTTGATGGCCGCTTTGTGGCTTCGCAAAGGGCAGATGGCTTGATTGTGGCCACCCCCACCGGTTCTACGGCTTATTCCTTGTCAGTGGGCGGCCCCCTCATGCACCCCAACTTAGGGGGCTGGGTCATTGCGCCCATTGCACCGCACACCTTGTCCAATCGCCCCATTGTGTTGCCAGACACCTCCAAAATCAGCATCGAAATTGTTTCTGGCCGCGATGCCAGCGCCAATTTCGACATGCAGTCTTTGGCCAGTCTCATGATTGGCGATCAAATTACGGTGGCGCAATCGACGCACAAAGTGCGCTTCTTGCACCCCCAAGGTTGGAACTATTTCGACACACTGCGTAAAAAGATGCACTGGAACGAAGGAGGCGTCTAAGCCATGGCCCTGAGACACATCAGCCTGCGCGACTTTGTCATTGTTCGCGAACTCGACCTGAATCTGTCGCAAGGTTTTAGTGTGCTGACAGGAGAAACTGGCGCGGGCAAATCCATTTTGATCGATGCCTTGCAACTGGCACTGGGCGAACGGTCTGATTCCAGCGTGGTGCGCGAAGGCGCAAACCGCTGTGAAGTGACTGCAGAATTCGATTGCCCCCCACAAGCCCATGCGGTGCTTGAAGATGCGGGCTTTGAAATATCCGACACACTGCTCTTAAGACGCAGCGTAGATGCGCAAGGCAAAAGCCGCGCTTGGGTCAACGGCAGCCAAGCCACAGCCACTCAACTGCGTGCATTGGGTGAAATGCTTTTGGACATTCATGGCCAGCACGCTTGGCAAAGTCTCACGCGGCCCGAGGCAGTTCGAGGCCTTTTAGATGCCTACGCAGGGCTGAGCACCGAATCTTTAAAAACCGCTTGGCACACCTGGCGCCAAGCCCAACAAGCCGTGCAAACTGCGCGCAATGCACAAGACTCTCTAAGCCGTGAGCAAGAGCGCTTGGCTTGGCAAATTGGCGAGCTCGACAAACTGGCGCCGGCCACTGATGAGTGGGAAGAACTCAATGCGCAGCACACACGCTTGTCGCATGCTCAGGCATTGATAGATGCCGGCCAATTAGCGCTTGGCGCACTCGATGGCGATGAATCATCCAGATTGGGTGCAGAAACAGGTGCGCTTGGTTTGCTGTCCAAAGCCATTGGCAGTTTGCAAGATCAATCGCATGTTGAGCCAGAGTTTCAAAGCATGGTGGATGTGTTGCAGTCCAGCTTGGCGCAAGCCGAAGATGCCGCGCACAGTCTGCAAAGCTATTTGCGCAAAACCGATTTAGACCCCGATCGACTCAACGAATTGGACCAGCGCATGTCGCAATGGTTGTCATTGGCAAGACGCTACAAACGTCCGCCCGAAGAGTTGGCTGCATTGCTGTCTGGCTGGAAGCAAGAACTCAACGCGCTTGAAGCAGCAAGCGATTTGGAAGGTTTGGAAGCTCAAGAAAAAGCCGCTTCTCAGGCCTACCAAACCGAAGCCAAAAAGCTTTCTCAGCAGCGAAAAAAAGCAGCGCCCAAATTGGCGCAAGCTGTTACGCAGGCCATGCAAAATTTAGGCATGCAAGGGGGTCGCTTTGAAGTCGCCTTAATTGCCCTAGAGCACGCCGCACAACACGGCTTGGAAGACATTCAGTTTTTGGTGGCTGGCCATTCTGGCAGCACACCCAGACCAGTGGGCAAAGTGGCCTCGGGTGGTGAACTGTCTCGCATTGCTTTGGCCATTGCTGTCACCACCAGCGAGTTGGGTGAAGCAGGCACCCTCATATTTGACGAAGTTGACTCGGGTGTGGGAGGCGCAGTGGCCGAAACTGTCGGCCGACTCATGAAGCAACTGGGTGTGCATCGCCAAGTTTTGGCGGTCACACATTTGCCGCAGGTTGCCTCTTGTGCTGACCACCATCTGCTAGTGAGCAAGACCAGCGCCAAAGAAGGCGTTAGCAGCAGCGTCACCCCCATTGCAGGCGAACAACGTGTCACAGAAATTGCACGCATGTTGGGCGGCGAAAAATTATCGGCAACCACGTTGGCGCACGCCCGCGAAATGCTCACCAAATAAGCTCTCACTTCACGAACTCATGGAAATCGTTCTCATTACTGGCATGTCGGGTTCGGGTAAGTCTGTGGCCTTGCATGCCCTGGAAGATTCTGGTTTCTATTGTGTCGACAACCTGCCGCCCGAATTGCTCATCCCATTTGTTGAGTTAGAACGCGAGCGAAATGAAGAACGCGTTGCCATTGCGATTGATGTGCGCAGCGCAACCTCACTGCCCCTCATGCCAGGTCAGCTGATGAAGCTCAAGAACATGGGATTCAAGACGACTGCCATATTTTTAGATGCATCTTCAGACACTTTGGTCAGGCGGTACTCAGAAACCAGAAGGCGTCACCCTCTGTCTGGGCGCGTTGAGTCAACAGACGAGCTGGCTTTGACGGAGTCGATTGAGTACGAACGAGAAATTTTGTCTCGCTTGCGCGAAAAATCTCACGTGATTGACACCAGTTTTATACGCGCCCCTCAACTGCAAAGTTACGTGAAGTCTTTGGTCAGCACTTCCAGTGCCAAAATGACTTTGGTCTTTGAATCCTTTGGGTTTAAACGTGGCATTCCCATCGATGCCGACTATGTATTTGATGTCCGCATGTTGCCCAATCCGCATTACGAAAATGCCCTTCGCCAGCTCACCGGCAAAGACGAAGCCGTTCAGCAGTTCTTAGAAAAATATCCGGATGTGAAAGCCATGCAGGAACAAATTCAAACGTTCATGAACCATTGGCTACCGGCGTTAGAAAAAGACCATCGCAACTACATCACCGTGGCCATTGGTTGCACTGGCGGTCAACATCGGTCCGTTTATTTGGTCGAAAAACTCAGTCAATATTTCAGCGCGCAGTGGCTCACTCTCAAGCGTCACAGAGAATTAGACAGCAAGTGACGAACGGGGGTCGGCAGCCCCAACACTTGCCAATCTTCTTTCGACCACCATGCGCCAGAGGCATTTTCATTTGCACTCGGACTTGCAATTGGACTTTTGCGCAGCATCACTTTGATCACATGACAGTGCAAATCTTTGTGGGTCAGCACATGCTTGAAGGTGGGTAGCGTTTCCCATAGATGCTTGGGTGATTGAGGCGAAGCGCTACCAAAGACAGCCTCGAACAGCGCCTTTTCTGAGGCAAACACAGGCACGCTGTAAAGGCTGGCCCAAATACCTGACTCTGGACGCTTTTCTAACCAAACTTGGCCTTTTTGATTCTGCGCCAACAACAACCACAAGACTTCACTGGTGCGCTTGAGTTTGCGGGTTTTGACTGGAAACTTTTCTGGCTCTCCCAAGCCATGCGCCTGACATTCAGCTCGAACCGGGCAAGCTTTGCACAAAGGTTTGCGAGGCAAGCAAATGGTCGCACCCAAATCCATAAGGGCTTGCGAATAGCGCGGCATGGCTGTTTGGATTTGTTTTGTCGGCAAAACATCTTCCGCCATTTGCCACAATACTTTTTCGTTCTTGCTAATTGACAAGTCAGAGTCATAAGCCCACACACGCGTCAAAACACGCTTCACGTTGCCATCCATGATGGCGACACGCTCTGAAAAACAGAACGATGCGACAGCGGCCGCTGTCGATCGACCAATCCCTGGCAAGCTCATCAACTCCTGCGCTGTTCGAGGAAACGCACCACCAAATTTTGTCATGACATCTTTGGCGCATTGGTGCAAATTGCGAGCACGGCTGTAATAGCCCAAGCCACTCCACAAACCCATCACCTGATCTTGCGATGCAGCGGCCAAATCGGCAACCGTAGGAAAGTGCTGCAAAAATTTAGCGTAGTAATCGAGCACTGTACTGACCTGCGTTTGCTGCAACATGATTTCCGACAGCCAAACTCGGTAAGGGTCTTGTGTGTTTTGCCATGGCAAATGATTTCTGCCATGCTTCTTTTGCCAGACCACCAAGGTCTCAGCAAATGACTTTGTTTCATTTACGGCTTTTGACATGCTGGGCAAAAGAAGGTGGAGCGCTGACCTTGAACGATTTGCTTGATGGGCGTCTGACAAACCCGGCAAGGCAAACCTGAGCGGCCATATACAGAAGCCTCCAGCTGGAAGTAGCCTGTGTTGCCCTGCGCATTGACAAAATCTCGCAAGCTACTGCCTCCCTGCTCAACGGCTCGGGCCAAGACTTGCCGAATGGCTGTATGCAACTTGGCAACCCTCGGACCACTTATTTTTTGCGCCTTCACAGTGGGTCTAATCCCCGCCAAAAACAAAGCTTCTGATGCATAAATATTGCCAACCCCCACCACCACGTCGCCAGCAAGGAGCACTTGTTTGATGGGCGCTGCACGTTTTTTCAAACCTTGCTGAAAAAGCTTCAACTCAAAACCATCCGTTAGCGGCTCCATGCCCAATTTACCCAAGAGCTTGAGAGCAGGCTCATGGTTTTCTGACTCGGCCCAGACAACAGCGCCAAATCTGCGTGGATCGTGCAAACGCAAAACACCTTGCGATGTAACCAAATCCATGTGGTCGTGCTTGCCTGTGGGGCCTTGTGAAGCAGCAAAATTCAAACTGCCTGACATGCCCAAATGCAGCATCAAGAGACCACGCTCAGTGTCCAAGAGCAAATATTTGCCGCGACGTCTAACCCGTAAAACTGTTTGGCCGACCAAGGTCGAAGGAGAAACGCCTAAGGGCCAACGCAGCGGCTTGCCCATTTGCATGGCCATGATGCGAGCGCCAGCAATTCGACTGGCAAAACTCAGTCGGGTGACCTCAACTTCGGGTAATTCGGGCATGAAATGGTCTTTAAAAGCTGGGAATAAATGCGCAGGCATCAAGACTTGAATACGGCGTGTCGATTATGATGGCTTCATGAAACACTGGATTTCTTCCTTTGCATTAGTCTGGGCCACCACAGGTGTTTGTGCCGAGCCGCCCGTGCAAAACTCCAACCTCAATGCTGTTTTGTTTTACCAGCTGTTGTTGGGCGAACTCAGTGTCCAAACGGGCGAGCCCGGTGCTGGCTTTTCTCTCTTGCTAGATGCTGCAAGAAAAACCAAAAACGAAGCGCTTTTTCAACGTGCCACAGAGTTGGCGCTTCAGTCTCGTTCCGGAGAGGCAGCGCTTCAAGCCACCAAAAGCTGGAAGTCCAGTCTGCCTGAGTCCCAAGAAGCCAATCGTTACACCCTCCAAATTTTACTGGCCCTGAACCGAGTTGAAGAGGCGGGGCGCGCGCTCAAAGCCAGTCTTGCAGAACTGCCCGTCAAAGAACAATCAGCTGCCATTGGCTCTATTCCTCGCGTTTTCAATCGTGTGCAGGATCGCAATTTTGCGGCCAAGGTGATCGAGCAGGCGCTTTCTTCAGCCATTCAAAATCCTGAAACTGCGGCCACAGCCTGGACCACCATCGGCCGCATGAAACGCGACGCTGGCGAAATTCAACCTGCCGCCGAAGCAGCGCGCGCTGGTCATGCCGCCAACCGCAAAGCCCCTGGTCCCATCATGCTGGCCTTGAGTTTGTTGAACTACGTACCCTCCGAAGTTCAACCCATGATTACCCAATACATGGCAGGCGATGCCTTGCCCGATTTGCGTTTGGGATATGCCAGAACGCTGATTGACATGAACGAGATGCAATTGGCTTTTGTACAACTACAGCAACTTGCAAAACAGCACCCAGAGTTTGCACCTGGCTGGTTGTTTTTAGGGCTCATACAAATTGATCTCTCACAAACATCCCAGGCTGAACAATCGCTCAAGCAATACATTGCTTTGGCTGGCAAAACAAGCGACCCTGATCTGTCTGGCGGTCTGTCTGAAGCTTATTTGGCACTTTCCCAAATTGCACAAAAACAAAGCCAATGGGCACTGGCCGATGAATGGCTTGCCAAAATCCCTCCCAGCCTTGATCCTCTTAAAGTAGCCTCACGAAGAGCCGCTTTGCTTGCGCAACAAGGCCGCAAAAGCGATGGCCTGAAAATCCTAGAAGAGGTCAAAGTCAACTCACCCCAAGAAGCCAAAATGAAGGCTTTGGCTCTGTCGCAATGGTTCAGAGAGGACAAGCAAATCAGTGCGGCCTTTACAACCGTCGAAAAAGCACTGGCCCAATTTCCCGCCGACCCTGAGTTGCAATCAGAAATGGCCATGCTTTGCGAAAAATTAGGTCGCTACGAGCAAATGGAAAGCTTGTTGCGCAACCTCATGAAAATCAAACCCAGTGATCCTCATGCCTTCAATGCTTTGGGGTATTCCTTGGCCGACAGAAAAATCCGCTTGGATGAAGCTCGCGAACTGATTTTGAAGGCCATTCAGTTGGCACCCCGCGATCCCTTTATTCAAGACAGCTTAGGTTGGCTCGAATACCGTGTGGGCAACAATCAAGAAGCCCTGCGCATTTTGGAAGCGGCCTTTAAAGAGCGGCCCGATGCGGAAATTGCAGCGCACTTGGGTGAAGTGCATTGGGTCATGGGCAACAAAGAAAAAGCAAGCGCCGTTTGGCGTGAGGGTCTCCAGCTCAAATCTGACAACGAAACCTTGCTTGAAACACTCAAGCAATTCAAATTCCAGCCCTAAATCCCTCGCATGGTCTGTCGCATGTCCAGAGTTAGCATCAGGCTCATCAAGGTGGGGTGTCTCGCCGCGCTACTTTGTCTCTTCAGTGCTTGCAGCTTGCCTTTGTCCTCACCAGCGACATCGGCAAAGTCCGCCAGCCCTTCAAGCAACACCGCCCAAGACCTACCAACAGGCAACAAGTCGCCAGCACCCGCATACCGTGCAGGCAGATTTGCCTTGGTCATCGACACCGAACCACCACAATCCTTTTTGTCGTCCTTTGACTTGAGTGGGGGTTGGCCAGACGGTGTACTGACCATCTACAACCCCTTGGGCATGCAAATGGCCAGAGTTGAATGGGGTCCTCAAAATGCTCGGCTTTTGCAAGGCAGCCAAGTCAGAGAATTTGAAAATTTAGAAAAGTTAATTTTTCAAACGACTGGCACCAAGCTTCCAGCAGCTGCCCTGGTCGATTGGCTGAGTGGCAAGCCCACGCCTGCCGAGGGTTGGCATGTTGACGCCAGTGAATGGCATCTCAACAGATTGGTTCTTGAACGCGTTCAACCCGCGCCACGCACAGTTCTGCGAATTGCCTTTGAATCATGAAATCTTTGAACAACGTTTTGGCACCCGCCAAACTCAACTTGTTCTTGCACATTACGGGGCGGCGCACCGATGGGTATCACTTGCTTCAATCTGTGTTCATGCTCATTGATTGGTACGACACGCTTCATTTTGAGGTTCGAGCCGATGGTCAAATTAGCCGTGAAGACCTGAATGTGCCCCTACCGACAGACGATTTGATCACCCGCGCCGCTCGCTTATTGAAACAAAGCACGGGCTCTGCGCTTGGGGCTCACATTGCCATTGAAAAATCGATCCCTGCACAAGCGGGCATGGGTGGTGGGTCATCCGATGCGGCCACTTGTCTACTGGCCTTGAACAAACTTTGGGGTCTTGGCTTGTCCGTCAAGCAGTTGGCAGAACTGGGTCTTAAATTGGGTGCTGACGTCCCCTTTTTTTTACACGGCCACAACGCATGGGTCGAGGGCGTGGGGGAAATCATGACGCCTATTTCATTGCCACCCGCCCAATTTGTGGTGGTCAAACCCTCTGAAGGGCTCGAAACTGCCAAAATTTTTGGCTCAGAAGCTTTAAAGCGCGATACAAAGCCTGCTACAATTTCGGTCTTTGCAGCAGACCCGTACGGCTTTGGCCATAACGACCTGCAACCAGTGGCCCAGCGCCTCTGCCCCCAAATCAGCGATGCAATCGAATGGATTGAATCAGCCAAGCTTGAAATAGCTGGGCTTGAAACAACCAGACTTTCATCAGCTGTTCTCAAAGGCAGAATGACGGGCTCTGGAAGTGCAGTGTTTGCGCAAGTGCCACGCGGCACGGATTTAAACCAAATGCCTCAAGTTCCTGCAACTTGGCAAAACTGGAAGATCCGAATGTGTGGCAATTTGGAAGTTCACCCCCAAAAGGGTTGGGCCTCCAGCGACGATTGATCGGTCGGCAGTTTTGGTTTTCTAAAACTACCAACCCGTGTAGGGGAGTCGCCAAGTTGGTTAAGGCACCGGATTTTGATTCCGGCATGCGAAGGTTCGAATCCTTCTTCCCCTGCCAAATAACTGTACGCAGTTAAATGCGTCCAAAACAACATGCTCATGCGTGTTGTGGATTGAAATTTATGCGCTAACCCGCATCGGCCCATCATTTGATCGCTGAGACGCTCATGCTGCCATCCAACACAAATTCATCCGCAGACTTCATGGTCTTTACAGGCAACGCCAATCCCGTTTTGGCTGCCGAAGTGGCTTATGAGTTGGACATTACTCTGGGTCTGGCAGATGTTGGCCGTTTTTCTGACGGTGAAGTCACCGTCGAGCTCAAACAAAATGTTCGCGCGCGCGATGTGTTCATCATCCAGTCCACTTGCGCCCCCACCAACGAAAATCTCATGGAACTGCTGATCATGGTCGACGCTTTAAAGCGGGCCTCAGCAGGGCGTATCAGCGCCATCATTCCTTACTTTGGCTATGCCCGCCAAGACCGTCGTCCACGTTCTACGCGTGTGCCTATCACGGCCAAAGTGGTGGCCAATATGTTGCAAGCCGTGGGCGTCAATCACGTCCTCACCATGGACTTGCACGCAGACCAAATTCAAGGCTTTTTCGACATTCCCGTCGACAACATTTACGCCTCGCCTGTGCTCTTGGGCGACCTGCGCCAAAAGAACTACGAAGACCTGATTGTGGTCTCTCCCGATGTGGGTGGTGTGGTTCGCGCACGCGCTTTGGCAAAGCAGCTCAATTGCGATTTGGCCATCATCGACAAGCGTCGCCCCAAAGCCAATGTCAGCGAAGTGATGCACGTCATTGGCGACATCGATGGCCGCAATTGCGTCATCATGGACGACATGATTGATACGGCCGGCACCTTGGTCAAAGCCGCTGAAGTTCTCAAAGAGCGTGGCGCTAAAAAGGTCTACGCCTATTGCACACACCCTATTTTCTCGGGTCCCGCCATCGACCGCATTGCCAAAGGCTCTGCCCTCGATGAAGTGGTTGTGACCAACACCATTCCGTTGTCACAAGCCGCTGCTGCGTGCCCCAAAATTCGCCAACTCACTGTGGCGCCGCTGTTGGCCAAAACCATCCAGCGCATGGCCTATGGTGAGTCGGTTATGAGTTTGTTCTCCGATCAAGACTGATCGGGAGCATCAATGTGGACTGCTTCACCGCAGTCCTTTTTAAAACAGAGCCGTACTGGTCGCGGTCGGCTCATCTTGGAGTTAGTTATGAAATTTGTCGCTTTTGAGCGCTCTATGCAAGGTACGGGTGCGAGCCGCCGTCTGCGCAATTCAGGTAAGACACCTGGTATTGTTTATGGCGGTGTGGACCAACAACCCCAATTGGTCGAACTCGATCACAATGCCCTGTGGCACGCCCTGAAAAAAGAAGCTTTCCACGCAAGCATCTTGGACATGGAATTGAACGGTCAAGAAACCAAAGTGTTGCTCCGTGATTTCCAAATGCACCCTTACAAACAATTGGTCTTGCACATTGACTTTCAACGCGTCGATGCCAAAACCACTTTGAACCGTAAAGTGCCAATTCACTACACAGGCGAAGACACATCTCCCGCTGTGAAAGTCGATGCATGCTTGATCAACCACATCATGAATGAGCTCGAAATCGCCTGCTTGCCAGCCGATTTGCCAGAAGCCATCAACGTGGACTTGTCTGGTTTGAAGAAAGGTGTTTCATTGCACCTGGCCGACATCACATTGCCTAAAGGCGTCAAAGCAGTCACACACGGCAAGAAAAACCCTGTGTTGGTTTCTGTTGTGGCACCAGCTGCTGAAGAAGCAGCGCCTGCCGCCGACGCTGCACCTGCAGCCGATGCCAAGGGCAAAGCCAAGAAGAAGTAATTCTGAGCCAAGCTTTAACACTTTTTGTGTTTCAAACAACCCGCCTCGTGCGGGTTGTTTTTTTTGAGATGTTTTGTTTTTATACTCACACATGATCAAGTTGTTTGTTGGCCTGGGCAACCCTGGCGCCGAATACGAAGACACCCGCCACAACGCTGGCTTTTGGTGGATTGACGCTTTGGCGCGCGAGCTCAATGTCAACTTGGTCCCAGACAAAAGTTACTTTGCCAAAGTAGCGCGTACACAGGTAAAGGGGCAAACCGTTTGGTTGCTTGAACCTCAAACCTTCATGAATTTGTCTGGCAAATCAGTGGGGGCTCTGGCCAAATTTTTCAAAATTGCACCCGAAGAAATTTTGGTGGTGCACGATGAACTCGATGTTGTTCCAGGTCAGGTCAAACTCAAATTTGGCGGCAGTCATGCAGGCCACAATGGACTCCGGGACATCCATGCGCAAATGGGCACGGGTGATTATTGGCGTCTGCGTCTAGGAATTGGTCACCCCGGTGTTAAGTCCGAAGTGGTGAATTGGGTCCTTAAAAAACCCATGGCCGAGCAGCGCGACCTCATTCAAGACGCCATTGGACGGTCGATCAGGGCTGCTGAGATGCTGATTCAAGGTGAGATGGAAAAAGCCACCGTGCAAATTCACACCAGCAAGCCACCTCGCCCCAAGCCACCCCGTCCCGAGGGTGTTTAAGCAGCGTTTTGCAAGCGCTGGTACTTCTGAAACAGCGTCTCTTTGTTTTCAATGTGCTGAGGATTGACTGGGATGCAAGCAACTGGGCACACTTGGACACACTGAGGTTCATCAAAGTGGCCCACGCATTCTGTGCACTTGTTGGGGTCGATTTCATAGATCTCTGGGCCAAGGTAGATCGCCTGATTGGGACATTCAGGTTCACACACATCGCAATTGATGCATTCGTCGGTGATCATCAAGGCCATAGAATTCTCACTTAAATCAGTTGGAATTATCGTCCAGTGGCGATGAGCTCTTCCACTGGCCCTAAAATACCCCTGTGGAACCCCTACTCAACGCCGATCTTCATTGCCACTCCGTGGTCTCTGATGGCACGCTCACGCCAGAAGCGCTGGCTGCCCGCGCCAAAGCCAACGGTGTGCAACTTTGGGCGCTCACCGATCACGATGAAATTGGGGGTCAAGAGCGGGCCATCGCAGCGGCCAAAGCCGAAGGCATGAAGTACCTCACAGGGGTTGAAATTTCGATCACCTTCGCTGGCAAAACGGTCCACATTGTGGGTTTGGGCTTTGACCATACCAACCACGACTTGGTGCAAGGTTTGCGCAATACCCGCGGTGGCCGCGGCGAACGTGCCAAAGAAATGTCCGAGGGCTTGGCCAAGGTGGGCATCCATGGCGCCTACGAAGGTGCCCTTAAATATGCAGGCAACCACGAACTGATTTCGCGCACCCACTTTGCCCGATTTTTGGTTGAAACAGGCGTCTGTAAAGACACCTCAGAAGTTTTTCGCAAATACCTCACAGAAAACAAACCCGGCTTTGTGCCGCACCGTTGGGCCACGCTGGAAAACGCCGTCAAATGGATTGGCAATGCCGGCGGCATCGCAGTCATTGCCCACCCAGCGCGTTATGGGTTTACGGCCAACGAAGAATACGCGCTGTTCACCGAATTTAAAACTCATGGCGGGCGTGCCGTTGAAGTCATCACGGGCAGCCACTCCAGTGCTGAGGCTTTGCGCTATGCCGACACCGCACTCGAATTTGAGTTAGCAGCTTCACGTGGCAGTGACTTTCACAGCCCCGATGAAAGCCATACCGATCTAGGCACTTTGCCATGGCTACCAGGACAACTGACCCCCGTGTGGGAACTGTTGTCAGACCGAATCCAGTGACACACCCTTCTGCCAACACGCTTGCTGGAATTGCTTATGTGGTTTTGTCTGTGGCGTGTTTTGCCGTCTTAGACACCGTCACTAAAAACGTCAGTGCCAGCATGTCCCTCATGTTGGCGCTTTGGTTCAGATACCTTATTCAAGCTGTGTTCAGCACTGTTTTCTTTTTCCCAAAACGTGGCATGGCCTTGTTTAAAACAGAACACCCTCGCTTCCAATTGGCGCGTGGCGTTCTATTGTTTGGCAGCAGCATGTGCGCCTTTTATGGTCTCAAGTATTTGCCTGTTGGCGAATTCACCGCCATTGCCTCCATCACGCCATTGGTTGTCACTTTGATGGCGGCCATTTCTTTGGGTGAAAAAGTGAGAAAGCTTCGCTGGGCTTTGGTGCTGGGTGCATTTGCGGGCACCATGGTCATTGTGCGACCCGGTAGTCAGCACTTTGACTGGGTTCTCATTTTTCCCTTGTTGCTGATCTTGACCAACTCGAGTTTTCAGTTGCTGACCCGAAAAATGACCAGTACCGAAAACCCCATCACCATGAACGTTTTAACCGGTTGGGTTGGCACACTTTTGGGCGCACTAGTTTTACCTTTTGTGTGGGAGCTGCCAACAGACTGGCAGATATGGCTGCAACTGCTCATCATGGGCAGCTTTGCCACTGTGGGACACTACCTGCTTATCATGGCTTTTTCTAAGGCGCCAGCCACTGTGCTCACACCTTACTTCTACATTCAAATTGCTTTTGCCATGTTGGGCGGCTGGATCATGTTCGATCACGTTCCCGATCAATGGACGATGGTGGGCATAGGTATTGTGGCTTTGTGTGGCGCGCTTGGTGCGTGGCTGACGGTTCGCGAAAGTCGAATTGCCGTTATGCCAGTTGAATCTTGATGGCTTAATTCATGGCACAGTACTTTTCTGTTCATCCTGAAAACCCTCAGCAACGCTTGCTCAAGCAAGCTGTGGCTTTGCTCAATCAAGGTGGCGTGCTGGCTGTGCCCACAGATTCAAGCTATGCCTTGGTTTGCCACATGGACGACAAGGCTGCGGCCGATCACTTGCGCAAAGTTCGTGGTGTTGATGAGAAACACCACCTCACCTTGCTGTGTCGCGACCTGCGCGAGTTGGCCAACTATGCCAAAGTCGACAATGCGCAGTTTAGGCTCCTGAAGCAAGCCACGCCAGGGGCCTTCACTTTCATCTTGGAAGCCACCAAGGAAGTGCCGCGCCGTGTCAGCCATCCCCAACGTAAATCCATCGGTTTGCGCGTTCCTGAACATGCCGTCTTGCAAGAATTGTTGGCCTTGCATGGCACGCCACTGCTGGCAACTACGCTCATACCCGAGGGCGAGCAAGATCCTTTGAATGATCCCGAAGAAATTCGGGCGCGTTATGAAAAACTCATTGCAGGCGTGATTGATGCCGGTGCTTGCAGTCGCGAGCCCACCACCGTTGTCGATTGCACAGGCGATGGCATCGAGGTGGTGCGACACGGCCGTGGCAATGTGGCCTTGCTTGGACTTTGAGACAATTACACCGTGGACACCTCTAACCTCATTCAAACCGTCTCGGTTTACGCCATTCCAGTTATCTTTGCAATCACATTGCATGAGGCTGCACACGGCTATGCTGCCAAGTACTTCGGTGACCGAACCGCCCAGATGCTGGGTCGCGTGACGCTCAATCCCCTATCGCACATTCATTGGCTGGGCACGATTGTGCTGCCACTGCTGCTTTACTTCAGCACCAGTGGCGCGTTATTGTTTGGGTATGCCAAACCTGTGCCCGTCAATTTCGGCAACTTGCGTCACCCTAAACGCGACATGGTTTGGGTGGCTTTGGCGGGCCCCGGTATCAATTTAATTCAGGCGCTGGTTTGGGCCTTGCTTTATGTGGTTTACACCGATTTCGGTGTGACAGAAAAATTCTTCTTGGCCATGTGCAAGGCTGGCGTGCTGAGCAATGTTGTGATGTTTGCCTTCAATCTATTCCCACTACCGCCGCTTGATGGTGGTCGCATTGTGGTGGGCTTACTGCCCTGGAAACAAGCCTACCAATTTTCTCGCATTGAGCCTTACGGATTTTTCATTGTGATCGCTTTGGCGCTGACCGGTGTGGTCAACCATCTTTGGCTTGACCCTGTCATGTCCGCCACTTTTGGTTTGATCGAACTCATGTTGAAATTACTTTCTTAATCATCAATTGGCTATGACGACCGACACAAGCAATCAACGCACGCGCGTATTAACCGGCATTACAACCACAGGCACGCCCCACTTAGGCAACTATGTCGGT
>JBIKJX010000202.1:0-4201 GCA_044360785.1 Limnohabitans sp. | reverse complement strand
CGTGGCCGCGAAGTGACCGTGTTAGAGCCCTCAGACAAAGCCGGTCGCGAGTTGGCCATTGTGCGTCGCTGGCGCGTCTTGGATGTGGTGAAGTCTCATGGCAATTTGCACTTGAAAGCCCAAGTACAAGAAATCACATCCAGTCATGTCATTTGGCAAGATGCAGAGGGTGCAACGCATCAAACGCCTGCCAACTCAGTGGTCTTGGCCATTGGTGCAGAAGCTGACGATTCAGTGGCCTTGCAGTTGGCCGATTGCGGAGTGCCATTGCATCGCATCGGCGATTGCGCAGGCGTGAATTACATTGAAGGTGCAATGCACGAAGGCCATCGCGCAGGGCGCACAGTTTAATCTTTGATTGATTAAAAAAGGGCGTGTTCATTGCTGAACACGCCCTTTTTACGTCAAGCGATCCTTACCATTTGAGGGCAGCAGAAACGCCCACCATGCGAGGTTGGTTAAAGTAAGCTTGTGTCAAATTGCCAAAGCCGGGTCCAAAATCAATGAAGTTTTCAATGTGATTGGTATTGGTCAAGTTTCGGCCCCAGAGTGAGACTTGCATCTTGCCGGCAGATGTTTTGATGTCGTTCAAAATCAGACGGCCATTCAACATGCCGTTGGATTGGACGCGCGTGTTGCCAGCAACAGCCGCATTGGGGTTGTAATTGGCACCACTGGATTGGAGCTGGAACGGGTAGGTGTAAAAAGCGTCAGTGAAGGCATAGTCGCTTTGCAATCGCAATGGTCCCCAAGCAGTTTGGGCCATCAACCAATCGACACTCAAGGAGAGTGAGTTTTTCGGTGCATGGACAAATGCGCGGTTGTTGGCGACATTCACACCGCCATCGATGAACTCATCGTATTTAGCCGACAAGTAGCCGTAGCTTGCTTGAAGGCGAAGTGCACTGGTCGGTGCATACGAGACCTCCATTTCAAAACCACTGGTGGTTGCTTTGCCTGCATTTCTGATGACCGAAGCGGCAGCGCCCGTTGCTGTAAAAATTGACAATTGCAGGTCATCAATTTTGTTGAGGAACAGTGCGGTGTTCAATTGGCCTCGACCATTGGCAAAGTTGGTTTTCATGCCCAACTCATAGGTTTTTTGTTTTTCAGGTCTGAAAGGGGTTTTGACTTCAGCAATGTTGGCGGCTGTGGAGGATCCCAAGTCGCCGTGCTCGCCATTGAAGCCACCGCTCTTGAAACCTTCAGCATATTTGGCGTACAAATTGGTGCTGGGGTCTAATTTGTAAGCGGCGACCAACAGCGGGCTGGTGGCCGTGAAGGTGCCTTCGCCACGGGTGCCTACTGGAATGAGGGTGTTGAAGGGCGCACCTGGTGCAAAGCTGAATGCTATGTCTCGGTCAATGGATTTTGTCTCGCTGGTAGAACGAATGCCACCGGTGATTGTCCATTTGTCTGTCAATGCATAGTCTGCTTGTCCAAACAGTGCGCGTGAATTTGTGGTGAATCCGTAGTTGGAGTCGGCATTGAAGGTGCCGCCAAAATATTGCTGCGGATTCTTCGTGGTGCCTTCGTCACCAAAGAAATAAGCACCCGCCACATAGTTGATCTTGCCAGCGTTGCCAATCAATTGGAATTCTTGCGACCATTGTTTGTAATTGGATTTGCGTTCTGTGTGGGCAAAGGGCAATGGTGAGCCATCCAAGTCCATGCCATTGTCCCATTGCATACTTCTGGTTGACGAAATAGATTTCAATGTTTGTTGGCTGTTTAATTTCCACTCGGCCGTGATGGAGTGACCTTTGACTGTTGATTTTTCTTGCTCAGGACCATCGACACTGGCGACCAACTGGCGCGTTTTGAAAACGTAAGGCACCAAGGGCGGAATGTCGGCACGGTAGAGTTGTGAATGCATCGAGGTTGAGTCAACCTTGCTGGCATCAAAGCGATAGTCAACTTGAAAGTCACGCGAAAAATCCAAGTTGACGGCAATTCTTGATTGATTTTGATTGGTGCCATTCAATGAACTGACACTGCTGCCGGGGGTTGTCTTGATCAGGCCATCGCGATCTTCGCTTCTGAGACCCAAAGACACACTGGCGATGCCTGCTTTGGGCAAGTCGATGGCGGCTTTGGTTATGCGCTCGTTGTAACTTCCAATGCTGGTCGAGATATCGCCGCCATATTCACCAGAAGGCTTGCGTGTGATGAAGTTGACTGCGCCAGACATGCTGTTACGGCCATAGAGCGTACCCTGTGGGCCACGCAAAACTTCAACCCTTTCTAGGTCGACCATTTTGAAAACAGAGCCTTGGCTCTTGCCCAGATATACGCCATCGACATACATGCCGACGGACGTATCCCAAAAAAGGGCTGGATTGATGGTGACGCCACCTCGAATGGCAATTTGTGAGGCGGTGTTGTTGCCAGGCGTGTTTGAAATACTCAAGTTGGGGGCGATGGATGCGATGTCGGCAATGCTGCCAATGTTTCGACTTTCCAGTTGACTGCCTGAAATGGCGGAAATGGCAATCGGCACATCTTGCAAACGCTGCGAGCGTTTCTGGGCCGTCACTATTACCTCGTCCAATTTGGGCTCATTGTTGTCTTGCGCATGCAGCATGGACGATGCCATCAATGCGATGCAAGCAGGCAATGCGCGCATTGTGAATTGACTTGATCGTTTGATCTTGGAATATTTCATGAAAGTCTCCTGAAGTTGAAGTTGTCGTTTAAGACTTCTTCAATGTAGGACGGGCATGACTGGGTGTCCTACTCCATACAGACGAGATGTTGCAATAGGCCACCAAAAATATCTTGACTTGCATCAATTGGGTTCAATTTCTACTGTCAGAAGTTCGGTGCTTCCACGCCACCATCAACGCCCAAAATTTTGCCAGTGATCCAAGACGAAGCAGGTGACACCAAGAAGAGTGCAGAGGCTGCAATGTCCTCAGGTTGACCCAAGCGGCCCATGGGTGTGCTGGACAACATCCGCTCCGTCCGTTCAGGCGTCAAGAAGGGCGCAAGCGCTTCCGTCATGATGGTGCCTGGTTCAATGGCGTTGATGCGAATGGCGGGTCCAAAGTCTTGCGCCAAGTTGCGGGTCATTTGGTTGAGTGCTGCTTTGGCTGCGCCATAGGCACTGAAATGTTTTTGCGCATAGCGAGCGGCCACTGAAGAAATATTGACCACTGCACCGCCACCTGCCTCGCGCATGGCCTTGGCGGTTTTCTGAATCATCATGTAAGCGGGCGTGACGTTCCATGCCAATACGGCGCTGAAATCGTTGCCACCCATTTTGAGGGGACTGTTAGGCCCGGCGCCGCCCGCGTTGTTAATCAGGATGGTGATTTTGCCAAATGACTTTAAAGTTTCAGCCACCAAGGTGTCCATGGTGGCCTCTTGGGAAATGTCACCGGCCACCACAATGGCTCGGCGTCCCATCGCTCTAATTTCAGAGGCTACTTTTTCCAAGTCGGCTTGCGTTCTTGCAGTCAGAGCCACATCGGCGCCTGCTTGCGCCAATGTCAGTGCGCAAGCGCGGCCAATGCCCTTGCCAGCACCCGTCACGATGGCCACTTGATCGTTCAAAGAAAACAGCGAAGATGTAGAAAGGTTGGGGGTAGTTTGTGTCATAACAGTAACACCTTGTCAGTGAATGATCGATGCCAGATACTCGGTCGAAATCTGAGCTTTGTAATGACGCAAATGGACGATGTCTTTACCTTTGCGGCTGAATTATCCTGACTTTATTCGCTGCGCGCTAACTCGATGGACCATCATGAAGCCTGCTCAATTTTTTCTTTCTCAGCAACTGACCCCCGGTTTGATCAACGGTTTGATCAATGGCCTGATTGCGTGGTCCATGCATCGCCATACTGCGGCGCTTGGCTTGTGGACGCAGGGTGCCTACGCCATTGACTTGATGGCCACAGGTTTCTTGTTACCGGCCATCAGCTGGCTCATTTTGCGGCCCCTGTTAGGCCGTCAATTTCGCCAAGGCACAGCGCCGCAATTGGAAGCGCTGCCGCCTCCCAAGTTGTTGAAATTCATGCCCAGGGGTTTGTGGCTAGGCACTTTGGTCATCGGCTTGATGGGCATGACGTTAGTGGGCGGCGTGTGCGTCGTGCTGCTTCAATGGTTGGGCAGTCCCGACATTGTGGGCAGCGACTACGCTTGGTTCAAAGGCCTTTTTGGTTTGTTGCTGACGCTCATTCTGCAGCCCACCATGGTGTAT
>JBIKJX010000130.1:0-5379 GCA_044360785.1 Limnohabitans sp. | reverse complement strand
TGGCAAGTTGGTTCTGTCGGGCGATGTCACCGACGCCATGGCCGGTGAAGTGCTAGGTGCCATTGCGCGCCAAGAAGATTTGAATGGCCGCATTCGCCGCAACGTCATGGACACACGCCGCGCTGTCAGCTTCATGATGCGAAGCAAGATGCTGAACGCTGAGCAGTTTGAAGAAGCGCGTCAAATTTTGCGCGACATCGACTCACTCGATTCACACACTGAATTCTTGTTTGAAAAAATTAACTTCTTGATGGACGCCACGGTAGGTTTTATCAACATCAACCAGAACAAGATCATCAAGATTTTCTCGGTGGCCAGCGTGGCTTTGTTACCGCCAACTCTCATTGCCAGCTTGTACGGCATGAACTTTCAGTACATGCCCGAGTTGTCGCAAACATGGGGCTACCCCTATGCCCTGGCGCTGATGGTGGCCAGTGCGGTGGTGCCCATGTGGTATTTCCGCAGGCGCGGTTGGCTCAAATAAAAACTTGAACAGACCGCCAACGGCGCTCTATTCAGCGTGGGGCCACTGTCGCAAAAACTCAGACACAATGGCCGCGCTGTATTGGCTGGCCACTTCTTTGACAAACTGTACAAAGTCATGGTGAGCGCTATCGTCAGCGCGGTCTGACAAGGTTCGCACCACAGCCAAGGGGATGCCATAGGCATGGCACACCTGCGCCAGCGCGGCACCCTCCATCTCAACAGCCAAGGCATCCAGAATTTCACTTTGCAAACGCCGACTCTCGGATGCGCTCGATACAAATTGATCGCCACTGACAATGAGGCCGGTATGCAACTTGGCCTTTGGCAAAGCCATCGCAGCACTTTTCACCAGACACCGCGTCATGGTGTCGTCGGTTTGAAAACGAGCACGTCCGAGCAAGGGCACCTCATATTTCGGAAACAAAGGTGAGGCGTTCATGTCATGCTGAAGCAGTTCCGTTGCCACAACCACATCGCCAAGTTTCACATGGGCAGCCAGTCCACCGGCAACGCCAGTGAAAAGAATGCCTTGGACTTGGAATTTTTCAATGAGCACAGTGGCCGTGATGGCCGCTGCCACCTTGCCGATGCCAGACAAGACAGCCACCACCGCATGGCCATTCAAATGGCCCAACCAAAATTGTCGGCCCGCCACACTTTCAACTTGCGCATCTGGCATGAGCGCCAGCACAGCCGACAGTTCTTCCTGCATCGCACCAATCAGTGCGATGCGCCTTACGCTATGAATGGGGTGCATCACGCAACTCCCGTCGCAAAATTTTTCCCACTGCAGTTTTGGGAAGCTCTGTTTTGAATTCAATGACCTTGGGCTGTTTGTAGCCCGTCAGGTTGGCACGGCAGTACTCACGCACATCGTTTTCTGTGAGTGCAGGGTTCTTTTTCACGATGACCAATTTGACAGCTTCGCCTGTTTTTTCGTCGGGCACACCAACGACTGCGCACTCCAGCACGCCAGGACACAAAGACACCGTTTCTTCCACTTCATTGGGGTAGACATTGAAGCCGCTGACCAAAATCATGTCTTTCTTTCGATCGACAATTTTGAAGAAGCCATTTGCATCGCGAATGCCGATGTCGCCCGATTTGAAGTAGCCATCAGGCGTCATGCAGCGCGCTGTTTCATCGGGTTGTTGCCAGTAGCCGGCCATCACTTGCGGGCCTTTGATTGCAATTTCGCCGGGCTGGCCTAATTCTGAAACCTCGTTGCCTTCATCGTCCAACAATTTCATGAAGGTGCTGGGCAAAGGTACGCCAATGGTGCCAGTGAACTGCATGCTGGTGGTGGGGTTGCAACTGGCAGACGGACTTGTTTCTGACAAGCCATAACCTTCACAAATAGGACACGCTGTTTTTTGTAACCACAGAGCGGCTACGGCACTGGTCACGGCCATCCCTCCGCCAACAGACACCTTGAGGTTTGACCAATTCACTTTGTCAAAGTCAGGGTGATTGGCCAAGCCATTGAACAAGGTATTGACAGCTGGAAAACTGTGGAAGGTATGCTTGGACAACTCTTTCAACACGGCCGGTAAATCGCGCGGATTGGGTATCAAAATATTTTTTCCACCCGTGCGCAAGCCCAGCATCATGTTCACAGTGAAAGCGAAGATGTGATACAGCGGTAAAGCACACACCGACGTGGGTTGCTCGTTGGCTGGCACCCGCTTCATGACAGGGTCATTCCAGGCTTCGGATTGAAGTAAATTGGCAATGACGTTGCGGTGCAAAAGTACGGCACCTTTGGACACGCCAGTGGTTCCGCCGGTGTATTGCAAAACGGCAATGTCATCGCTCTTTACTTCGGGCTTTATAAACCTGAACTTTTGACCGCGGCGCAATGCTTGATTGAACGTGACGACACGTGGCAGGAAAAAGTCTGGGACCATTTTCTTCACATGGCGAACCACAAAATTGACCACCGCCCCTTTGGGCATGCTGAGCATGTCGCCCATGGCGCAAAGCACCACATGTTTCACTTGTGTTTGTTCAATGCATTTTTGCAATGTGATGGCAAAGTTCTCAATGATCACAATGGCCTTAGCGCCTGAGTCCTTCAGCTGGTGCTCAAGTTCGCGGGGGGTGTACAGCGGATTGACATTGACCACCACCAAACCTGCACGCAAGATGGCTGCGACGGCAACGGGGTATTGCGGTACGTTGGGCATCATGACGGCGACACGATCGCCCTTCTCGAGACCCAATGATTGCAAGTACGCCGCAAAAGCTTGGCTTTTGACATCGGTTTCTTGGTAGCCAATGTTTTGGCCCATGAAACTGTAGGCCGTTCGGTCTGCGTATTTGGAGAAACTCTCCTCCATCAAACTGACCAAAGAATCATACTGAGATGCATCTATCTCAGCAGGCACACCCTCCGGGTAGCTGCTTAGCCAAACGCGCTCTTCGATCATCCTAGACTATCCCCTGTCGTTGAAAGCTTACAAATTCTCACACCACCGACTATTGTGCTTGATAAATCTTGACTTGTTTGAGCCATACTCGAAACACCCGAATCGATGGCAAATCAATCAACATTCCCCACCATGATCGAACGTTGGAACCCCAGTGTCACCGTCGCTGCCGTGATAGAAAAAGATGGCCGTTACCTGTTGATTGAAGAGCACACCCAAGAGGGCCTGCGTTTGAACAATCCGGCCGGTCACCTCGATCCAGGCGAGTCACTGATGGAGGCATGTGCACGTGAATGTCTAGAGGAAACAGCACACCCTTTTGAGCCCAAACACTTGGTAGGCATCTACCAATCCAGATTTCACCGCGCCGCCCAAAATGGTCGCCAAGCCGAAGAAATCACTTACCTTCGCTTTGCCTTTACCGGAAACATTTCTCATCCCATCCAGGGCCAAGCCTTGGACCATGGCATTGTTCAAGTTCTGTGGATGACATTAGATGAAGTGAGGTCATCGAAGGCGTCGCATCGCAGCCCCTTGGTCTTGAAATGCATTGAAGATCACGCCAAAGGCCAACGTTTTCCAATGGACCTCATTCACACCGATTTGTCTGTTTGGAACATCTAATGTCAGCCTGCCGTTTCAGCCTTCCGGATGTGTGTCAAGGCTGCGTGCTGACCTTTTCTCCCGCAGCCACTTGGTCTAACTTCGCTTGCTCGGCCAAAACTTTGGCAACGTATCCCGTATCACTTTGCAAAATATCACCGCCCAAGTAGAACAACAATCCATCTTCAATGCTGCCCTTGAGTTTGACGTATTCGTGCAGCACCTTGGTGCCAACACGCAAGTTGGTCAAGGGGTCAAAAGCGGTCAATCTGCCGCCGTATTTTTCGTACTTTTGAATGTGAATATCGGTCATCACTTGCATCAAACCCTGCGCACCTGCTGGGCTTTGGACATAAGGATGAAAACTGGATTCGATGGCCATGACGGCCAAAATCAAATGCGGCTTGAGCTTGGTCGATTCTGACAAAACGTAAGCCTCCGACACCAAGGCGGCAATGGGTTCCGGCGCCACTCTGTACTTGGTGGCCAGCCATGCCGCCACAGCCGCTTGTTTGCGCGGAATATCTTTGAGGTCGGTGGCGGTGGCCCTTTCAGCTGTGTTTTGGGGTTCCCACCACAAACTAAACTGGCGGTTGCGTAGCCACTCATAGGCCACCGACTCGGTTTGCGCCAAAACATCTGGCCGCAGTACCGCAACGCCCACTGACAACACCACAGCCAAGCCCAACATGGCCAGACCGCTGTGGGTCAGGGTGAACACGCCGCGGCCCACATCCCGCAAAAAATTGCTGGCAGCAGCTTGGGTTTTGGCCCAGGCAGAGGGTTTTGAATTCGGCGACATGATGGCGGTAAGTATAGATATTTAGATCAAGGGATAATTGGGTCCATGAAGCATCACCGAATTGTTGTGGGATTGTCTGGCGGCGTCGACTCCGCTGTGACGGCTCATTTGTTGAAAAAGCAAGGCCACGAGGTGGTCGGCATTTTCATGAAAAATTGGGAAGATGACGACGACAGTGAATTTTGTTCGTCCAACATTGACTTTGTCGATGCGGCGGCGGTGGCCGATGTGGTGGGCATTGAAATAGAACACGTCAATTTTGCCGCCGACTACAAAGACCGCGTGTTTGCAGAATTTCTACGTGAATACCAAGCCGGCCGGACACCCAATCCCGATATTTTGTGCAATGCCGAGATCAAATTCAAATCATTCTTAGATCACGCCATGCGCGTGGGCGCAGAAAAAATTGCTACTGGGCATTACGCGCGCGTGCGACAGAATGAAACCTCAGGTCTGTATGAATTGCTCAAAGGTTTGGACAACAGCAAAGACCAGAGTTACTTTTTGCATCGCCTGAATCAAGCGCAGCTGTGTAAGACTTTGTTTCCTGTCGGCGAGTTGCTCAAAACGCAAGTTCGGCAAATAGCCGAAGAAATCGGTCTGCCCAATGCCAAGAAAAAGGATTCCACGGGCATCTGCTTCATTGGCGAAAGGCCGTTTCGTGATTTTTTAAATCGCTATATTTCCAAAGAACCGGGCCCCATCAAAGACCCATCAGGGCGCACCATTGGCAAACATGTGGGCTTGAGTTTTTACACATTGGGA
The DNA here is from genome assembly GCA_044360785.1 of Limnohabitans sp. GTDB lineage: Bacteria > Pseudomonadota > Gammaproteobacteria > Burkholderiales > Burkholderiaceae_C > Limnohabitans_A. The sequence continues at coordinate 294 of JBIKJX010000130.1, read as the reverse complement.
CAGCGACAAGGTCTTGGTATTGGTGGCATCAAAGAAAAAGGTGCTCAGCGCGGTGGGGGTGAGCACACGCCCTGGTTTGTCGCGCGCAAAGACATGGCAAAGAACATTTTGTGGGTGGTGCAAGGTCACGACCATCCGTGGCTGTTGTCGCCCCAACTTGACGCGGCTGACGCCAGTTGGTGTTCGGGCACCGCACCCATGGCAGGGCACTATGCCGCCAAAACACGGTATCGCCAAGCCGATGCGTCTTGTACTTTTGCGGCCTTGAAAGACTCCGAATTTTCCTTAGCCTTC
>JBIKJX010000129.1:0-5392 GCA_044360785.1 Limnohabitans sp. | reverse complement strand
ATCAGAATTTTCATAGCTATCCTTCAAAGTGATAGCTTCATATTACAAACGCTGCTGAAGTTTGACTTGATGTAAATCAAGGGTTGGCGCCATGCCTGTTAGGCGCCAACAAATGTTTGCGATGGACCTTGTGTTCTATTTATTCTTTGACTGAGCCTGTCATGCCTGAAACGTAGTATTCAACAAAGAAGGAGTAGATGAAGGCCACAGGCAAAGAACCCAACAATGCGCCAGCCATGAGTGCACCCCAGTGATAAACATCGCCTTCTACCAATTCGGTCACCACACCAACAGGCACAGTTTTAACTTCGCTAGAGGACACAAAAGTCAGCGCATAGATGAACTCGTTCCACGACAAGGTGAATGCAAAAATACCTGCCGAAATAAGACCCGGCACTGACAGAGGCAAAATAATTTTGACCAAAATTTCCCAGCGGTTGGCACCGTCAATCATGGCGCACTCTTCAAGCTCAAATGGAATTGAGCGGAAGTAACCCATGAGGAGCCAAGTGCAGAACGGAATGAGGAAGGTTGGGTAAGTAAGGATGAGTGCTAGGCGGGTATCGAACAAGCCCAGTTGGAATACCACAGATGCCAAAGGAATGAACAAAATAGAGGGCGGCACCAGGTAAGCCAAGAAGATGGCCAGACCAGTGTGCTTGGCACCTTTGAAGCGCAAGCGCTCGATGGCATAGGCCGCTAATACCGATGCAAACAAAGAGAAGAAAGTGGCCGTGACTGAAACCACAATGGTGTTCCACATCCATTGTGGATAGGCCGTTTTGAACAACAGCTTTTCAATGTGCGCAAGCGTAGGCGCAATGATCCAGAAAGGATTGCCATCACGCGACAGCAATTCGTTGTCGGGCTTGAAGGCCGTGATGCCCATCCAGTAAAACGGGAAGAGCAAGACAAACAAAAACACCAACAGCGGTAAATAGATTTTGAACAACTTGGTGGCATTGCTGTCCAAATAGGACATGCCCACGTTTTCTTGTGTGTCTTTGCTCATTTGTCGCTGCCGCCTTGTTGCCATGTGCGGCGTTGAAGTCCGAAATAACTGAAGAGGATGGCCGCTAACAAGAAGGGCACCATGGCAATGGCAATGGCCGCGCCTTCACCCAAAGCGCCGCCTGGAATGGCGCGCTGGAACGACAAGGTGGCCATGAGGTGCGTTGCGTTGAGCGGGCCGCCGCGTGTCAGCACATAAATGAGTTGAAAGTCTGTGAAGGTGAACAGCACAGAGAAGGTCATGGTGACTGCAATGATGGGGGTGAGCAATGGCAAAGTCACATGCCAAAACTGCTGCCAAGGCGTAGCGCCATCGATGGCGGAGGCCTCATAGTAAGAAGGCGAAATGGTTTGCAAGCCAGCCAGCAAAGTGATGGCCACAAAAGGCACGCCGCGCCAAACGTTGGCCGCCAAAGTAGACAAACGAGCGTTCCAGGGCGATCCCAAAAAGTCAATGTAGCCATCGATCCAACCCATTTTGACCAGAGCCCAACTGATGATGGAGAATTGTGAGTCAAAAATCCACCAAAAGGCAATGGCCGAGAGGGCGGTTGGCACAATGTAGGGCAGCAAAATGACTGCACGGAAAAACGATTTGAAGCGCAAATTTTTGTTCAACAACAAAGCCAACCAAAGACCCAAGAAGAACTTGAGCACACTGGCCACTGTGGTGTAGAACATGGTGTTGAACAAGGCCAACTGAGTGACGCTGTCACCCAATAAGAAAATATAATTTTCTAAGCCAATCCACTGGCCGCCACGGCCAATCTTGGTGTCGGTAAAGCCCAGCCAAACACCCAAGCCGAGAGGGTAGGTCAGAAACAGCAGCAGCAACAGCGCTGCTGGCATCATGAAGATCAGGCCGAGCACATTGCGGCTGTTCTGAACTCTCTCAAGCAAGGGTGTCATGGGTTCTTTTCAGTTTTGAAAAAAGATCAAACTTTGTAGTAACGCTCAGCACGTTTCTGTGCGCGTTCTGCAGCTTCTTTGGGGGTTCTCGAACCGCTGGCCGCCTCGGCCACCATGTTCACCACAATGAAGTCGGCACCTGCGCCAGCTGAGGCATAACCCAGCTTGCCTGCAAAGCCTGCGGGGCGCATGTTTTTCACGCAATCGCGATAGGCTGTGTGCTTAGGATCGGAAGTCCAAATGGGCGTTTTGGAGTAGGCGTCCAAAGGATGAGCAATATAGCCACCCGCTGCTGTGAGCCATGGTTCAAATTGTTCTTTTTCCATCATGAAGCGCAAGAACTCTTTGGCCGCATTGGGAAACTTGGTGTACTTCATGATCATTTGGTTGAAAAACAAATGAGATTCGGTAGGTGTGCCGACGGGGCCAACGGGATAGGCAGCGTGGTGTACATCAGAATTCAATGCACGTACTTTTTCATCGGATGATGTTTTCGTAGCGTAGTAAATTGAGATGCCGTTGTTGGTGACACTAACTTGACCGTCCAAGAACGCTTTGTTGTTATTAGGGTCGAGCCAGGACAATGTGCCAGGTGCAAATGTTTCGTACATTTCTTTGGCGTATTCCAGAGCCTTAATGGTTTCTGGGCTGTTGATAACAACGTTGTTTTTCTCATCAACAAGTTTGCCTCCAAATGCCCAGATGAGCCAATTGCACCAAAGGCCATCACCGGTTGCATTGCCAAGTGCAAAGCCGCCAGGGGTACCCTTGGCCTTGAGGGCTTTTAGCATTTTGAGAAAGCCATCAGTGTCTTTGGGGAAAGTGTCAAACCCAGCTGCTTTCAGGTGGCTTTGACGGTAAACCATCATGGCGCCAGCAGCACCGAGTGGCACACCAATCCATTTTTTACCATCTGGCTTTAGATATGCATGGCATGAGGGGTAAAAACCCCCATATTTTTTGCCCAAGTACTCGCACAGATCTGTCACGTCCAGCAGTTTCTCTGGGTACAGGTTGGCGTCGTCGTTGGTGGACAAAATGATGTCGGGGCCCGCGCCAGTGTTGGCCGCTACGGCTGCCTTGGGGCGAACGTCTTCCCAACCTTCGTTGTCGACACGCACTTCAACACCTGTGGCTTCAGTGAACTTTTTCACATTTGCCATGTAGGCATCAATGTCGCCCTGCACAAATCGGCTCCAACGCAAAACGCGCAGCTTGGCGCCTTTTTCGGGTTTGAAGCTCATGGTTTGGGCTTGTGCTGCCGGGCTCACCGCCATAGCGCCCATGCCCAAGGTGGTGGTAGCTGCCGCTGCGCCGGCTGAGCTTTCCAGGAAGTCGCGTCGATTCAGTTTTGTCATGAAATGTCTCCTATTTGAGTGGTTTAGCGACGAGAAAAAAGGGGCGAAATTAGGCCACCAGACGATTGCCCGTAGCAGCGTCAAAGACGTGTGCGCGGTCCATGTCGGGTTGTAAATTGATGGTGCGGCCTAATTGAAATTCGTGACGCTCGCGGAACACCGCGGAAAATTCAACGCCCTCATGGCGACAGGCCACAAAGGTGTCCATGCCGGTGGGTTCCATGACGGCCACTTGAGCTGTAATGCCACCGCTGTCGACCAAGCTGAGGTGTTCGGGGCGGGTTCCAAAAACCACGGGCTGGCCGTTTTGACCATTGACGGGGTGAGGCAAGTTCAATTTAAGACCATCGTTCAATTCAACTTGATGCTGGCCGCCTTCTGTGCGCAACTTGCCTGGCAAGAAATTCATGGCGGGTGAGCCGATGAAGCCGGCCACAAACTGGTTGGCAGGAAAATCGTACAACTCGAGGGGTGAGCCTGTCTGTTCGATGCGACCATCTCGCATGACCACAATTTGATCGCCCATGGTCATGGCTTCAATTTGATCGTGCGTGACGTAAATGGAAGTGGTTTGCAGGCGTTGGTGCAACTCTTTGATTTCGCTGCGCATGGCCACGCGCAATTTGGCGTCCAAGTTAGACAATGGTTCGTCAAACAAAAACACTTGCGGATCGCGAACAATGGCGCGGCCCATGGCCACACGTTGACGCTGGCCGCCAGACAACTGACGGGGATAGCGATCTAGCAAAGAGCCCAAAGCCAAGATGTCGGCCGCACGGGCTACTTTTTTGTCAATTTCGTCTTGGGGGCGCTTGGCCAAGGTGAGGGAGAAGGCCATGTTCTCGCCCACGGTCATGTGCGGGTAGAGCGCATAGTTTTGAAACACCATGGCAATGTCGCGCTCTTTTGGGGGCAGGTCGTTGACTTTGTTTTTGCCGATGTGAATTTCGCCCGAAGACACCTCTTCGAGGCCTGCAATCATGCGCAGCAGCGTTGATTTGCCGCAACCCGAGGGACCCACCAAGACAGTGAAAGAACCGTCTTTGATTTCAATGTCGACACCGTGAAGGATGGGAACATCGCCAAAGTTCTTTTTGACAGATCGGATCGATACACTGGCCATTGAATACTTCCTGAAATAAAACCGAGACCTGTCAAACAGACCACAGATAACTCAAAATGGAAATCAGTATCACATGGTAATTTGGGTCGCAGTATCCAAGATAACCCTAATTGGTCTGACCAGATGAGGGTTATTTGGACCGGCTCAAGACATCTTTCATTTTTTCTAGCAGCGGGGTCACCATGGGCGTGGTCAGCATGGTGCTCATGACGGCCATGAGCAGCAGTGCTGTGAAGGTTTCAGAGGTAATGATTTGCTTGTCCAACAAAATGTTGGCAAAAATAATCATGATGAGGGCCTTGGTTTGGAGGAGCCAGCCTATCAAGGACGCTTCACCCGCTGGCCATTTCAAAATTTTGCCTGCCAAGTGAACGCCGGCCAGTTTGCCCGAAACAGAGGCGAAAAGCAGTAAACCCGCAACCAGAAAAACGGTAGCGCCGCCCATTGACCAATTGGTGCGAAGGCCAGTGCTCAAAAAGAAAACGGGCATCAAGACCAATAAAACATGGTGCCTGAGAAAATCCATCTGCTTTTGATCGAACCACTTTGACTCAATGACAACCCCCGCCAAAAACGCACCCACCATGTAATGCAAGCCAGACCAATCGGCCCCCAATGCACAAATAATGAGCCAAATGAGCGCGGCGTACCAGCGGTCTGACTCGGGCAACTTTTGCATCAATCGCCTCAGGGCCATGCTCAACACGGCGAACATGAAGAAAAAGAAAACTTGTTTGCCAACGCGCTCCCAGTCCATCAGGATGAGGGCCAGTACGCCCCAGATGGCAATGTCATCCAAGCTGGCATAGCGCAAGATGCGCTGACCGATGGGCTGGCGAAGCAGGCCCATTTTTTCCATCAACAAAATCAAAATAGGCAAGGCCGTTACGGCACAGGCCATGGCCACGCCCATGACGAATTGCCAGGATTGGCCTTTAGGGCCTATCCAACCCGAGCCAAAAACGCCAGACGCAATCAATGACGCCGCCAA
>JBIKJX010000128.1:0-5393 GCA_044360785.1 Limnohabitans sp. | reverse complement strand
AAAAAGGCGACATTCGCATCTTGGCCGAGACGCGCACCTTGAACAGTTCACAAAGAATGTTTGGCGGCCCCATGGTCAGTGCCTGCCTGTTTGCCAAGGACGATTTTCTTAAAAAACGTGCTGATGTGGCGCACACCTTGACCTATGGTGTGTTGAAGGCCTTGAACTGGTTAAAAACAGCGGGCCCTTCTGATGTTTTAAAAACCATTCCCTCCAATTATTGGATGGGTGACCGTGCCTTGTATTTGAATGCCCTTGAAAAGGTTCGCGACAGTTACAGCATCGATGGTACTTTTTCAAAAGATGCACTTGAAACAGCGTGGCGTGCACGCGCCAGTCGGGTGACCACGGTCAGAGCCAACTGGACGGCACTCGATCAAAGTTACACCAACGACTTTGTCAAAGCGCTAAAGAAAAAAGCCTAACTTTTCTAGCGCTTTGCGGGTTCAGCTTGGGTCTTTGGCTTGGCGGGTGATTTGGCCTGAACCGCAGGTTTAGTTTTTGTTGTTGTGCCAGAAGCCGTTTGGGGTTTTCTGGCATTCACCACCGTGTTACTAGATTTTTTGTTGCTGGCCTTGCTGCTGGCTTTACTGCCTTTGGAACTGGAAGTGGTGGGCACCAAAATGGCAATCGATTGACCCGGCTTTAACGCCACAGGCATTTTTAACTTGTTCCAAGCCGCAATGTTGCTGGGCGTGACATCGTGACGATTGGCCAGACTCATCAAGGTATCGCCCTTTTGAACTTTCACCATGATTCGTTTTAAGACGATTTCGGGAGCAAAAGAAATTTGAGCGTTGTCTGCCAAATGTTCGGTGACGTCCGCATCCAGTTTGCCTTGTCTGGCAACCAACAAAGTTGAACCTTGTTTAACTTGCATTCCTTTTGGAATGGTGTTGACACTGCGAAGTTCAGCCTCTGTCATGTTGAGCATTTTGCTCGCTTCAGAAGCCTTCATGGTTTTTGGCACTGTCCATGCGGTCCAGCTGGCCAGTGGCTTGTTGGCGTGCTCATCCAAACGACGCAAAAATCTCTCGGCATTGTCCCAAGGTAACAAAATCTCTGGTGTGCCTGCCGCCAAAATGACGGGACGGCTCATGGAGGGATTGAGCGCTTTAAAGTCATCCATGCTAACGCCAGCAAAACTAGCGGCCAGTTTCACATCGATGTCGCGTGTGATGCTGACGGATTTGAAATAAGGGTGATTTTGAATGTAGGGCAGTCTGGCATTGAAGTTTTCGGGCTGCGAGATGATGTTTTTAACAGCTTGTAATTTAGGCACGTAATACCGTGTCTCATTGGGCATTTTCAATTCTGAATAAGTCAGCCCCAAGCCAGCTGCTTTGTTTTTTGCCAGGGCGCGACCCACACTGCCTTCTCCCCAGTTGTATGCGGCCAAGGCCAGATGCCAGTCCCCAAACATGCCATAGAGTTTTTGCAAGTAATCGAGGGCGGCACGTGTTGACTCCACCACCCCGCGCCGCTCATCTCTGAAAATGTTTTGTTTCAAATCAAAATATTTGCCAGTGGCGGGCATGAATTGCCACATGCCTGCGGCCTTGGCACTGCTCACAGCTTCTGGGTTGAAGGCCGATTCAATGAAAGGTAGCAATGCCAACTCGGTGGGCATGTTGCGACGTTCCAATTCTTCAACGATGTGAAACAAATATTTTCTGGATCGCTCTGTCATGCGCAAGATGTAGTCAGGTCGTGAGGCATACCACTCTTCGCGGTCTTTGACCAAGTCGTTTTCCAAGTCTGGCATGGCAAAGCCTTGACGAATCCGAACCCAAATGTCGGCAGGGGGTTCCAAAGGCACTTGTGCTTTGGGTTGGGCTGTTGGCGCTTTGGCAGGCACAACGGCCTTGATTTCAGCGGGCGCCTCAGGCTGGACTTGCGGTGCGGGACTGGAAGTTGGGGTAGCCGGTATTTCTTCAATTTTTGGAACTTGCGCGCAGCCAGTTAACCACAGCGCAATGGCCAAAGCTGCAAGTGTCAGTAGAGGGTTTTTAGCGATTGCAGACTTCATTTGAATTCATTTTTCCACAATCGCAAATGACCAAAAATATCGGCCTCTTGATTGCTGGTATGGGGTGCAAACTTTTGAACAGCGTCAATGACAGTGCGATGACGCGTTCTTAGGAATGGGTTGATTTGTAACTCCGTGGCCAGTACGCCAGGAAGGGTGGGTAACTGCTGTTGGCGCAAACTTTGGCAGTGCGCTGTGTAGTGAATCAGCGCGTCATTGTGAGGCTCTACGACCAAAGCAAACTTTAAATTACTCAAGGTGTATTCGTGCGCGCAACAAACACGTGAGTTGAGTGGCAAGGCCGCAATTTGATCCAAGGACTGAAGCATTTGGGCGGGCGTACCTTCAAACAATCGACCACAGCCGCCCGAAAAAAGAGTGTCGCCACAAAACAGCAAGGGGTCTTGTTGTGGTACTTCAGCCCAATACGCAATGTGACCTGCGGTATGACCTGGTACATCCAAAGTTTGGAATTCCAAGCCCTGCCATTCAACCGCGTCCCCTTGTGTTAAAGCTTGGTATTTGAAGGGCATTGCTTCATGCGCAGGACCATACACTTTAGCATCCCAACTGGCTAGGAGTTGTGCCACACCGCCAGTGTGATCGCCGTGGTGGTGGGTGACTAAAATGGCATCCAGCTGAAGCTTGTTGGCTTTCAAGTAGGCAGTGACAGGCGCTGCATCTCCGGGGTCGACCACCAAGGCCAGACCTTCATGGTGCAAAAGCCAGATATAGTTATCTGAGAAAGCGGGTATGGGATAGAGGTTCATGAATCCTCCTATTATAGAAACCACATCGGTGACGCAAACATGGCGTCAGTGGTTAAACACGCCAGCGGGTTCCTATTTGCTCAATTGGGAGCAATCTCAAATGGATGCATTGGTGGCTGATATTTTCGGCTATCACGCATTGCAGTTGGGCATGCCAGAGTTGGCTGGCCTCAGGGCCAATCGCATGCCCCATCAGTGGCTTGCCTTGTCAGAAGATGTTGCAGTTGAATCTGCGCAAGCTGAAACCAGCTTCAGTTTTGCGGCACACAGCATAGCGTTGCCATTCTCTGCAGACAGTTTAGATCTATTGATCATGCCGCACAGCCTCGAATTGAGCCTAGACGCTCACGCCAGTTTGCGCGAGGCAGAGCGTGTCCTCATGCCGGAGGGACACTTGGTCATCACTGGACTGAATCCTGCCAGCCTTTGGGGCTGGCGCCATCAACGTGCGCAGTTTTACAAGCGTTGGGGTTATGAAGGACTGAGCTCGCCGCCCTGCGAGGAATTGATCGGCTATTGGCGTCTTCGAGATTGGTTAAAACTTCTGGGCTTTGAAGTCAAGGTGGCGCAATTTGGTTGCTGGCGGCCAGCGCTAGACAAGCCCCAGTGGTTTCAACGTTGGGCATGGATCGATAAATTGGGTGCAAATTGGTGGCCTATTCTGGGCGGCGCCTATGTCATTGTGGCGGTCAAAAAAGTGCAGGGTGGCAGAATTCTGGGCGCAACCTGGAAACGCCAGCGTCCTCAAGCCAAAGCCGCTGTGACCATTGCACAAAGTCAAGCCAACGGTCAAACCAAACAATTGAGTGTGACAAGAAAGACTGACTGTGAATCACGTTGAAATTCATACCGATGGTGCTTGCAAAGGCAATCCGGGTCCTGGCGGCTGGGGTGTTTTGATGCGCTCCGGTGAACATGTGCGAGAACTGTTTGGTGGGGAACTTGAAACCACCAACAATCGCATGGAGTTGACTGCGGTCATTGAAGCTTTTTTAGCACTCAAGCGACCCTGCAAAATTACACTCTACCTAGACAGTGAATACGTTCGAAAAGGTATCACCGAGTGGATTCATGGCTGGAAAGCCAAGGGTTGGCGCACGGCTGCCAAACAGCCCGTGAAGAATGCCGACCTCTGGCAAAAGCTGGACCAATTGGTCGCCAATGCGGGGCATGTGGTGGAGTGGCGATGGGTCAAAGGTCATGCCGGCGATCCTGGTAACGAAAGGGCAGATGCCCTGGCCAACAAGGGCGTTGACAAAGCTTTGGGGCGCTAATCCTGCCGAACTGTCGCCTATGCGATAGCGGTGCTGTGTGAAGCACAGGTGATAAGGTGTTGTTTCAGGCTCAAATCGGCCTATTTCCCACTCGGCTTATGGGTGATAACTGTTACATTCCTAAGCTGTTTTGGATACCGTTGCGGAATCATTGATGTCTCTCAAAAAACCATACCTTGCAATTGCTGTTGTTGGCATTGTTGCCGCGTCCTTGGGCGCTTGGTGGCTTCAAAATAAATCGACTTCAGAGCCCACCTCTGTGGCCCCAAACTCCAGCGCTGCATCTCCTGCTGGCGCTGGCGGTCCGCAAAGACCTGTTTCAGTCGAAGTGGCCAAAGTTGATACGACCAAATTGGTTGACGAAACGCAGTCCGTGGGCAGCTTGCGATCCAACCAAGGTGTCATGTTGCGTCCCGAGGTTGGCGGTCGTGTCAGTCAAGTTATGTTCAGAGATGGTCAGCGTGTCAAAAAAGGTCAGGTCTTGGTTCAGTTCGACGACCAATTGCCCGCGGCGCAGGTCATGCAGGCACAAGCCGAACTTTCCATTGCCAGAGCCAATCACACCCGTAACAAAGAATTGGTGGCTCAAAATTTCATTAGCAAGCGGTCTTTGGATGAAAGCGAAGCCGCATTGCAAGTGGCTGAGGCCAAACTCTCCTTGGCCCAAGCCACCCTGCAACGATTGAAAGTGCTTGCCCCCTTTGATGGTGTCGCGGGCTTGCGTCAAATCAACGTTGGTGACTACCTCAAAGATGGCGCTGACATGGTCAACATCGAAGACATTGACGCAGTCCTTTTGGATTTCCGTTTGGCTGAACGCTTTCAGACCAAAGTCAAACCCGGTCAAAAAGCACAAGTGTCCTTTGATGCCTTGCCTGGCAAACAATTTACGGCTTTGGTGCAAGCCATCGATCCTTTGATTGAGGCCAATGGCCGTTCAGTAGGGGTGCGTGCTTGTATCGACAACCGTCAAATGCAATTGCGCCCCGGCATGTTTGCACGTGTCAGTGCGGTTTTTGGTGAGCGTCCTAATGCGATGGTCGTTCCTGAGGAGGCCATCGTCCCACAGGGCGGCCGTTCGTTTGTTGTCAAAATTGTGGCTGGCCCTAACAAAGACGAGCTCATGTCTGAGCGAGTGGCTGTCAAAACAGGCTTGCGTCAGCCCGGTAAGGTCGAAATTTTAGAAGGCTTGACCTTGGACGACACGGTGGTCGTGGCAGGGCAACAGCGTTTGCAAAAAGATGGCACCCTTGTCAAAGTGGTTGATCTTTCGAAGGCGGGTGGCCCTAACGCAGCCAAACCTGCTGAAGCAGGTTCAGG
>JBIKJX010000127.1:0-5426 GCA_044360785.1 Limnohabitans sp. | reverse complement strand
GGGCCACGCTGGCGCCAGTCGGGGTACGGCTATCGCACCTGCCGCCCTTTTTGTCGACCGGTTGCGCGCTCTTGGTGGGCAGCTTGGTAGCCCTGCCATGGTCACGCTTTCAATGGCGACATGCTCTCGTACCTGCTCGCACTTTATTGTTGGGCATTTATGGCTTATTTGGCTTTCACTTTTTGTTGTTTCTAGCACTCAGAACAGCGCCAGCCGTTGAAGCCAACTTGGTGAACTACCTGTGGCCTCTTCTGATTGTGGTAATGGCACCTTTGTTTCACAAAGGCACTCGATTGCACTGGCGGCAAGTGCTGGCAGCCTTGGCTGGGTTCAGCGGCGCAGTTTGGGTCATCACTGGCGGAAAGGTTGTTGATCTTCAAATCAATGTGGGCTATTTGGCTGCTTTGGGTTCGGCCTTCATTTGGGCAAGCTATTCACTCATGACGCAAAGAGTGCCTGCGTTTCACACTGCGGCCATTGGCAGCTTTGGTTTGGCTTCTGGCTTGTTGTCATTGGTATGCCACTTGGCCTTAGAGACACCCGTCACCATTTCAACCCAAGACACCCTGTTGTTAATTTGGATGGGGCTTGGGCCCTTGGGTTTGGCGTTTTATTTGTGGGACGCCGCACTCAAAAATGGCCGTGCACAACAAATTGGTTTGTTGAGTTTTTTAACGCCCTTGGGCTCGACCATTTTGCTTTTATTAGATCGACAAGAGGCACTCACACCCACAGTGGCATGGGCTGGGTTGTTGATTGTGGGGGGCGCTTGGCTAGGGCGAACCGTCAGCAAGGAAGCAGCGAACGACCCTTATTTTGAAAAGCCCGCCAGCGCCGATTAAATGGCCAAAAGGCTGGCAGGGTCTTCAGACACCAATACTTTCGCAGCAAAGGTTTTGAGTTTTTCGGTATCGGCGCGCAAGATTTGTTGTTTGACCAACAACACTTGCGAAGGATGCATTGAGAAACTTCTGAGGCCCATGCCCAAAAGCAATCGCGTCATGCTCACATCACCGGCCATTTCGCCGCAAACCGATACGCTTTTGCCTTGTGCTGCACCTTCTGCAATGGTGTCGGCAATCAAGCGCAAAACCGCAGGGTGCAAGGGGTCGTACAAATGCGCAACACTCTCATCGGCGCGGTCAATGGCCAAAGTGTATTGAATCAAGTCATTGGTGCCGATGGACAAAAAGTCAAAGTGCTTCAAGAAAAGTTTGAGCGACAAAGCAGCCGCCGGTATTTCAATCATGGCGCCCAGTCGCACTTGGCCATAGGCAACACCGCGCGCATCTAAATCGAGTTGGGCCTGCTTGACCAAGGCCAGCGTTTGGTGAATTTCACTGGCGTGCGCCAGCATGGGCACCAACAAATTGACTTTGCCTAAGGCCGCGGCACGCAAGATGGCACGCAATTGCGTCAAGAACATTTCAGGATCGGCCAGACTCCAACGAATGGCGCGCAAGCCCAATGCAGGGTTCAAGTGAGCGGCATCGTGGCGCGCTTCATCAAGCGGTTTGTCGGCGCCCACATCGACTGTTCGAATCGTGACTGGCAGGCCCTTCATGCCTTCAATGGCCCGCCGGTATTGCGCATACTGCTCGTCCTCTTCCGGCAAGTTGCCTTGCCGTCCCATGAACAAAAACTCGCTCCTGAAGAGGCCCACGCCAACCGCACCGGCCAACAAAGCAGCATCGGTATCTTCTGGCATTTCAATGTTGGCCAGAAGTTCAATCTTTTGGCCATCCAAGGTCACCGCCGGCGTGTGGCGCAACCTTGACAGGCGTTCGCGTTCCAAATCGCCTTGGCGTTGCTTGAAGCCATACTCCGCCAAAATAATGGGTGATGGGTCGACAATGACCACCCCCATGTCGCCATCAATGATGATCCAATCGTCTTGACGAATGAGCTGGCTGGCACTGCGCGCGCCCACCACGGCAGGGATGTCCAAGCTGCGCGCCACAATGGCCGTGTGGGAGGTCTTGCCACCCACATCGGTCACAAAACCAGTAAACACACTTTGTTTGAACTGCAGCATGTCAGCTGGCGACAAATCATGCGCCACCAACACCAAGGGCACATCCATGGTGTCGCCCAATTGCAGTTCTTGTTGCGGCCTGGCATGGGGCTTGGTTCGAACGGCAGGCGAGTGGCCGCCTTTTAAAAAGTGCAATACGCGTTCAGTGACTTGTTCGAGGTCTGATTTGCGCTCGCGCAAATAGGCATCTTCCATCTCGTCAAACTGTCGTCCAATGACTTCCATTTGACTAGTTACGGCCCATTCAGCGTTGTAATAACGCTCTTCTATCCATTGCTTAACACCTGAAGTCAAGCTTTCATCTTCCAGCAGCATGAGGTGAACATCCAGCAGTGCGCCCAACTCGGGCGGTGCATCGGCGGTCAGTTCTTTTTGAAGCCGTTTGAGTTCTTCGACCACGGCATTGCGTGCTTGTCTTAGGCGTTCAATTTCGGCACTGACTTGATCAAGCTGAATGAAATAGTGCGCAACGTCGACACGGCTGGAAGCCACCAGCACCGCGCGTCCGATAGCGATGCCTCTGGCAACCGCCAAACCATGAATGCTAAAAGTCATTCACCCTCACCAAATTTGTCTGCAATGCTGGCCAAAACAGCGTCAAGGGCCTCTTGTGCTTGATCACCCTCGGTGTCGATGGTGACTTCGCTGCCAATGCCTGCAGCCAGCATCATGACGCCCATGATGCTTTTGGCGTTGACCCGACGCTCGCCTTTGGCGATCCAAACTTCACACGGAAAACTACCGGCCAACTTGGTCAACTTGGCAGACGCTCGCGCGTGCAGTCCGAGCTTATTGCTGATGGTCGTTGTAGCTTGGGGCATGTCGAGGTCCTGATTGATTTTGAGGGGCAGTACAGCCTACTGGCATGATGCCTTGTGCGCCACCGGCTTGCGCACGCGTGGCCAAAGCATCGAGGCTTTCGTGTCGATAACAAACGCTTCGGAGCAACATGGGCAAATTGACGCCCGCCAGCAAGCGCGTGTCAATGCCGTCGTTGAGTTTTTGGGCCACATTGGAAGGCGTTGCGCCAAACACATCGCTTAAGAGCAAAACCTCAGCTGTGTTCAATTTGGCCATGGCCGCCTTAGCCAATGTCAAACTTTCTTCGGGGCTGGCGTTGGGCGCAATGTCCAAGGCCTGAACGCCCGAAGCGCATTCGGGAAAGACGTGCAAAGCACATTCACGCAAAGCCGAGGCCAGCGGTGCATGGGCAACGATGAGAATTCCAATCATGCCGAATTATCGCGGTTTGCCCAATGAAAATAAACATACGACAGCGTGGCACACACGCCAAAGACTGAAAAGGCTGACTGAAACGCCAAAACCGGCGACCAGCCCAGGGCTTTAAAGAAGTCCACGCCTAAGCCAATGCCCCACTGAACCACGAACACGCCGACGAATATCACCAAGTTGTAAGCCGACAAAGCACGCCCCGCCAAATGCGACGGAAAAGCCATCCCGACGGCGGGCTGAGCCAATGAGACAAAAGTGCTGCTGACGCAAAACAATGTCAAAACGATGGCGGTGTATTCACCCAAGTGAGGGCCCATGAAAATCAAGGTGGCCAAAATCAACAAACTGACTGGCTGACCCCACGCAATCAATCGGTTGGGAGAAATGCCTTTTTTTGCCAGTTTGGGGGTAATCAAACCCCAAATCCAAAAAGCCACAAGCATGGTCAAGTTGATGCCAAAGAGGCCCGTGGCTGCTGCAATGGGCGTATAACCACCGACCACTGTCATCCATGGACCGGCCCATAAAGTTTGGATGGCCAGCATACCGGCATAGCAAAAAAATCCGATGGGTGCCATGCGCCAAAAGTAAGCGTTGCGCCAAACAGGTCCATAGCCCGCCTCGGCGTCAACTGGCTTCGCCGATGTGTCTTGTGGCTTTTCCCAAGCAGGAACCACCCAATAAATCATCAACATGGCAACCACCACCAACACCGCAATGCCCGCAAAAATAGCGCGCCAGCCTGTCATGGGCATTAACCATTGCACAGGCAAGGTAGAGCACAGCATGCCCAGCGAGCCTGTCATGAGCATCCAAGAATTGGCACGCAGTTGCGACCCCGGGTCCATCCACCGCCTGTAGCCTGTGAGGGGCGCCATCAAACAAGCGCTGACACCCACACCGCAAAGCACTCGCGCTAGCCACAAGCCCAGAAAACTCTCAGCCATCGCAAAACAAATACAGCCCAGCACGGCCACGACCAAAAAAGACAAAATGACTTTTTTTGGGCCATGCAGATCCAACCACTTGCCCAAGGGCAATTGCGTGATTGAGAAGCCAAGAAAGTAACCCCCTGCCAAAAGTCCTAAGTCTTGCGCAGAAAGTGCCAGTTCTTGGGTGAGGGCCGGTGATAGTGTGGCCGTAATGGCCCGCATCAAGGTCGACAAAAAATAGGCAAAAGCAAAGGCCAAAAAGACCCCGACCATTTGACGCCTCGCCAACAGAGGGCTTGGGTTTGGGTTCATGGCAGTTTAAAGCTTTCAAAAAATTGGTCGGCACTTTGCTGGCTTTTGGATGCCTTGGTATTGCTTTGGTAAACCACCGCATGCACCATGCGAAGTTGATTGCCTTCAAGGTGCGAGAACCAAATGGCATGCGCAATCAGTGCTTGTCCTTTGGGATTGGTGCCTTGGGCTTTGATGCGAACAGCGCCAGGCAAGGCCGATTTTGGAGCTGCCCAAGGAAGCTCTTGGACGTCTTTGGCCTGCATGTTTTGCAAAGTGGCTTGGCGCCAACCCTTGATCAATTCTTCTCTTTCAACCGACGTCGGCGCTTGGGTCGACATCGCGGCCCAGACCGCATCGTCGGCTTCACAGCCCACCACGGAGAGTGCCAAAACCTGCCCCGCCATGTTGACGTCTCGAACGGTTTTGTCTGGTTTGCATGGCAACTCAAAACTCAATCCGCTGCCCTCCAACTGACTGGTCCGCCAATTTAAGTTGGGCTGGCAGGCCGCTAAACCTAACAAGCAGAGCAAAGTCAGCGCAGAAGATAAAAATTTCGACATGGCTTGATTATCAACGCGAGCATGGGACTTTGTTTTTCGCGACAATGTGCGCATGAATTCATTAGACGGCATCCGCATTCTCGACCTGTCCCGCGTTTTGGCAGGCCCTTGGTGTACCCAAACATTGGCCGACTTAGGCGCCGATGTCATCAAAATTGAACGCCCTGGCGCGGGCGATGACACTCGCAGCTGGGGCCCTCCTTTCTTAAAAGATGCGGCGGGCAAAGACACGCCTGAGGCCGCTTATTATTTGGGAACCAACAGAAATAAGCGCTCACTCACATGTGACATCTCCAAGCCAGAAGGTCAGGCCCTGATCCGAGAATTGGTGATGTACTGTGATGTCTTCATTGAAAACTTCAAAGTGGGCGA
>JBIKJX010000126.1:0-5453 GCA_044360785.1 Limnohabitans sp. | reverse complement strand
GCCCGTCAGCCCTTGGCGCTGCAATTCCAACACCGCAGTGGTGTGGTCTTTGAGACGAATGGTGTCGAGTGGGAAATCTTCTTCCTCACCGCGCCGAGGGTCGGAGTTGATTTGAATTTCGATGAGTTCTTCAACGGTATGAATACCGTCACCCACAATGCTGGCCACTTCACCTTTGTTGGCTGCAACCACTTGGCCGCCAACCACCAACAAACGATGTTCATCGCCCAAGATATGCCGTTCCACCAGCACATCGCTACCCTCAGCTTCGGCCAAATGGTAAGCCGCTTCAATTTCGGATTGCGTGCGCAACTCTAAAGAGACGCCGCGGGCGTGGTTGCCGTCAACGGGTTTGACGCAAACGGGCAGGCCAATGTCTTTTGCAGCTTCCCAAGCTTCTTGGGGGGACGACACGTTGCGCCCTTCGGGAACGGGAACCCCGCAATTGGCCAACAGGCTTTTGGTGAGGTCTTTGTCTTTGGAAACACCTTCAGCAATGGCGCTGGTTTGGTCTGTTTCGGCCGTCCAGATTCGGCGCTGATTGGCGCCATAGCCCAACTGCACCAAGTTGCCGTCGTTTAAGCGAATGGCGGGGATATTGCGCTCGGCGGCCGCATCGACAATACAAGCGGTGCTGGGGCCAATGCACAAGCGGTCCACCATTTGGGTGAGGTCGGCAATGACTTGTTTGACGGGGAAAGTGCGGTTTTCGATGGCCGCCATGACCAAGTCGCGTGCGGCTTGGAGGGCTGCGCGGCTGACGGTTTCGTTGCGGGTGCGAATGACCACCTTGTAGATGCCACGGGGGCCAGCCTCGCGGGCTTTGCCAAAACCAGTTTGCATGCCTGCACGGTTTTGCAGCTCCAAGGCCACATGTTCCATGATGTGACCTGGCCAAGTGCCTTCAGACAACCTTTGCAAGAAACCACCACGCTCACCCACGCTGCAGCGGTGTTCAATGAGGCCGGGTAGCATTTCTTGTAGCCGCTCATTGAAGCCGGGCAGGGTGTTGGAGGGGCAGTCTTCCAAGTCACCAATGTCAATCCATGCTTCTAGGACTGGACGGTATGTCCAGATGTTGGGACCCTTCAAGTGGGTCATTTTCAAAAATTTGATATCTTTAGAACTCATTTCCGTGCGCCTGACGATTCTGAGCGATGGCACGGTTCGATTCGTGTCAGGGGATACAATGACCGGCCAGTTGCAGCACTGGCAATGATCGTCTGATAAACAAGGTGCATGGGCTGTGTCCTGGCCGCTTCTTTTGCTGTTTTTGTTTGCCGCCAACACTAGTTGACTCTTGCTGTTTGAATTCTTATGAACGCCAATACCCATCCTCCCATTGATTTTCTGGGATTGCCTATTTTCTGGCAGGAGGGCGTATTGTCTCAAGTTCACCTTGGTGAAAACGTCCTAGCCTGGCTAGAGGTTGACCTGAATGAAGAATTAAGCTTCAAAAAAAACCTTGTTATTTTGACTGATCAAAGGGTCTTCTCAACAAATGAAGCTCAAAAAAGTTGGAATTCTTGGCCTTTGAGCCCTGATTTAAGCCTTCGGGTTGTCGACCACGCTGGGGTGGGAACCCTTGCATTGCATCAACCTGGCGTCCGTTTGGCCGCATGGCGCTTCACCTTAGGACTTGAAGCCGCCGTTCTTCGATGGAAATTGCGGTTTGAAAACCAGCAACAGAACAGTTCTTCAGCCTCCTTCATGGGGCAAGCTTTGGCAGTGCAAGATCAGACAGGCGATGATTGGGTTGAGCCTGGCGTCGCCCAGATGCGCCATGTCTTGTGCCCTGTTTGCCAAAATGTGGTGGACGCTTCCGACGAAGAGTGTCCGATTTGCTTAGAAAAAGAACAGGCACCTACCTCAACCTGGACCTTGTTCAAGCTCTGGCGATTTGCCCGCCCTTACCAGTGGCAACTCTTGTTGGGTTTTGTTTTGACCTTGGCATCCACAGCGGCCACCCTGGTTCCACCGTATCTCACCATGCCCTTGATGGACGATGTGCTTATTCCGTATCAGAACGGTAAAAGCATCGATCCGAAGGTGGTGTCTTGGTACCTGTTGGGATTGTTCGCTTCGGCTTTGGTCGCTTGGGGTTTGGGTTGGATCAAGACATATATCTTGGCGCTGGTGTCCGAGCGAATTGGTGCCGACCTGAGAACCAGCACCTACCAACACTTATTGAAGCTGTCTTTGGAGTATTTTGGGGGGCGGCGAACAGGCGACTTGATTGCCCGAATTGGCAGTGAGACAGATCGCATCAATGTATTTTTGTCGCTCCACTTACTGGACTTCGCCACGGATGTCTTGATGATCATGATGACCGCCATCATCCTTTTTTCTATCAATCCAACTTTGGCCATTGTGACTTTATTGCCTTTGCCATTCATTGGTTGGTTGATTCATGTGGTTCGCGAAAGGCTGCGCACAGGCTTTGAAAAAATTGACCGTGTTTGGTCCGAAGTGACCAATGTATTGGCTGACACCATTCCTGGCATTCGTGTGGTCAAAGCCTTTGCACAAGAAGACCGTGAAGCGCAGCGCTTCATTGATGCCAATAAACACAACTTGGCAGTCAACGATCGTTTGAACAGAGTCTGGTCAGTGTTCTCGCCCACCGTCACTTTGATGACTGAAATTGGTTTGCTGGTGGTCTGGGCGTTTGGCATTTGGTTGGTTTCAAAAGATCAAATTACGGTTGGCGTGTTGACTGCATTCTTAGCCTACATTGGCCGTTTTTATACGCGTTTAGATTCCATGAGCCGCATTGTTTCGACCACCCAAAAAGCGGCTTCGGGTGCAAAGCGAATTTTTGAAATTCTGGACCACGTCTCAAGTGTTCCTGAGCCCGTCAATCCTGTGGCCTTGCCCAAAGTAGAAGGCAGAATCACGCTCACCAACGCCAGCTTCCGTTATGGCAATCGGGCTGTGATCAAGCAATTGAATTTAGACATTCAACCTGGCGAAATGATTGGCTTGGTGGGACACAGCGGTTCAGGCAAAAGTACCTTGGTCAACTTGATGTGCCGCTTTTATGATTTGTCCGAAGGCAGCATTGCGCTCGACGGGGTGGACATCAAACAATTGAAGGTGGCTGACTATCGCAGGCACATTGGATTGGTCTTACAAGAACCCTTCTTGTTCTTTGGCACCATTGCAGACAACATTGCCTATGGCATGCCCGACGCAAGTCGTGAACAAATTGTGGCTGCTGCGCGCGCAGCACATGCGCATGAGTTTATTTTGCGCATGCCGCAAGGCTATGACTCCTTGGTGGGTGAGCGGGGTCAAGGCTTGTCGGGCGGTGAACGCCAACGGATTTCCATTGCCCGTGCGTTGCTCATCAACCCCAGAATTTTGATTTTGGACGAAGCCACATCAGCAGTGGACACCGAAACCGAAAAAGAAATTCAAAACGCCTTGGACAATTTGGTCCGTGGCCGAACCACCATTGCCATTGCGCACCGCTTGTCGACTTTGCGCAAAGCAGATCGTTTGGTGGTCATGGACAAAGGCTTGATTGTGGAAGAGGGTACGCATGACGTACTGATCGAAAGCAAGGGTGCTTACTGGCGCTTGTACGAAGCGCAACAAAGACAGGCTGAATCTGAAGGTGCTGTCTTAAGAGAAACGGTGACAGCATGAGTCCCTCTCTTTTGAACATTCAATTTGATCAAAGTCCATCGGGTCGATGGTTCTATGTGTCTGTTGAGGGTGTTCGTCACGATCACGTCTTGGCTGTTCGGTCTTTTCCAGTCACGGCAGCCGATGAGGGCATTGCCTTGGTGGACATTGATGGTAAAGAATTGCTTTGGATTCCGCACTTGAACGAGGTTTCTGAGAATGCACGCGGCAACATTCAAAAAGCCATGATCCAGCGCGAGTTCATGCCGCAAATTCTGAAGCTGTATGGTGTGAGCAATTTTGTCACCCCCAGCACATGGGACATCGAAACTGACCGTGGTCGTACGTCCTTGCTCCTCAAGGGTGAAGAGGATATACGCCGTTTGTCTGGAACTGTTTTGTTGGTGACCGATGGCCACGGCGTTCAATTCCTCATTAGAGACTTGGCGAAAATGGACCGCTTCTCACGCAAATTGTTAGACCGGTTCCTTTAAAACGGGTGCTTAAAATTTGTTGCGGCAATCGGCGTGGACATCCAGTTGGGCTTGGTACACCTCGGTACTGATACCCATCAGGCCCAGAGCTGAATGGAAATAGTGGTCGTGTGTCAAAGGCGTGTTGACTTTTTTCTTCAAGCAAGCGCTTTGTATGCCGGTCTGCTTTTCAAAGTTGGCTGACCACCAACTGATCCAAGGCACTCGCTTTTGCACATCGGGTGCAACACGGTAAGGCAAACCGTGCAAATAAATATTGTTCTCACCCAACGATTCGCCATGGTCTGACACATAAAGCATGGCCGTTGCATGCGTGTTGTCTGATTTTTTCAGCCATTGAATGGCTTGTCCAAGGAAGTGATCGGTGTAGAGAATGGTGTTGTCAAACGAATTGACAACTTGCTCGCGCGTGCACTCTTGTAATGCATTGCTTTTGCACTCGGGTTGAAATTGCTTGAATTTGTCAGGGACGCGTTTGTAATAAGCGGGGCCATGACTGCCCATCTGGTGCATCACAATGACCACCCCTTTTGCACGGCGCTCTGCGGGCAAAGCTTGAATGCGTTCGTCCAATTGATCCAGCATGATCTCGTCAAAACATTCACCCCCTCTGCACAAAGAGGGGTGCTTGAGCTCTTTGGTCAGTACCTGTGCAACGCGCTCGCAAACACCCTTGCAGCCCGATTGATTGTCAATCCATAGCACCGCTAGACCGGCATGGCTGAAGACATCGATGAGGCTTTCATAATTGTTTTTCCGCGATTCAAATGCTTCCTTGCCGAGATGAGAAAACATACAGGGCACAGATGTGGCGGTGCTGGTGCCACACGACATGACGCCTCGCAGACTGACGATATTTTCTTTGGCCAATTCTGGCGTGGTGTTGCGGTCATAGCCATTCACACCAAAATTGCCCATGCGTGCGGTCTCACCTAAAACCAACAACAGCATGGGTGGTTTGTCGTTGGGTTTGGCTGCTGCCAGCTTGGCATCTTGACCCATAGGCAACAAAGTTTTATTGTCGCGTTGGAAGGGCTTGGCAGCCACCATGCCGATGGCGTAATAGCTGTTAAGTGGGTTGATCAGGTAGCGCAATTGGGTGTGGTTGCGCATGATGGAAGAGAAGTCTTGAAAAACAGCCAGCAAGGCGCCTACAAGGACTGCCATCGAGACAACCGCCATGATGACATTGCCAATCACTTGCTGACCCCACCCAAGCGATTTGACGGGTGTTTTCCAAAGCACCCAACTGGGCAAGACGCCCAAAATTCCGAAGCTAATGAGCATGCGCCAATTCAGCAGGTCCAAGGCTTCTTTGGTGTCTGTTTG
>JBIKJX010000002.1:0-18310 GCA_044360785.1 Limnohabitans sp. | reverse complement strand
TTTGATGCTAAGTGTCTGTTTGTTTTTAATGTGGCCTCATTTAGATTTGTGGGTGACTACTTACTTTTATTCTGGCGATGGTTCCTTTCCGGCCAATGACTATTGGTTTGTTAATTTTGTTTACGTCGCGGTACCGTGGCTTGGTCGATTATTTTTCTTGCTTGCCGTGGCTGTCATCTTGGTGGCCATTTTTTCACCTTCAAAAATCAATCGAAAGCAATGGCGAAGAGCTTCGGCCTTCTTAACCATTGTTGTTTTGGGTGTCGGTCTATTGGTGCATTCATTTTTGAAAGATGGCATGGGGCGTCCCCGTCCTAGAGATGTTCAAATTTTTGCTGGCCCTACTCATTTTGTCCCTGCATTCACGCCCAGTCATTTTTGCGCCACCAATTGCTCGTTTGTCAGCGGTCACGCTGCAGTTGGTTTTTCTTTAATGTCATTGGGTATGTTTGGCACTAGACGGCGACAAAGATTTTGGTTTCTAGTGGGAGTTGCTGCAGGTACTTTGATTGGCGCTGTTCGAATTGCACAGGGTGGGCACTTTTTAAGTGATGTGATATTTTCATTTTTGGCCATCTGGTTCACCCACCTTCTCATTCGTTTCATTTGGCTTAGATTCAGGACTTGGCAATTGATGTTCAAAGCAAACCGTCACTCAAGACTGATGGAAGTGCCTTGATTCAATCAGTTAATGCACCCATACAGTTTCCATTCATCATTTCGTCACAAAAGTGTCACTTTTCTTGTTAAAAATGACTCTACAAAGAAGTTCTAATGTCTTACTTTGTTTTTTCTTTGGAACCTATCAGTGACTCCTTTTTTACCCCTCAAAACTGTCGTAGCTGACTCCGACCTTGAGTTGTTGGACCGAGATGGCAGCATCTTGGCATTCAATGAGAGGGTATTGGATTGGGCAAAACGTCCTGAAGTCCCTTTGCTAGAAAGACTTCGTTATCTTTGTATTGTTTCTTCCAATTTGGACGAGTTCTTTGAAGTTCGTGCCGATTTGCACATGGCGGCGTATCGAAACAACGATTCAAAAGGTGTTTACAACCTAAAAAGTTTTGAAGCAGTTTATGAAGCTGCCAGAAATCTGGTCACTGAACAGTACAGCCTTTACAACGAAGTTTTGTTACCTAGTTTGGAAAAGCAAAAGATTCGAATTCTTTCGCACGGACAACGAAACCTGGTTCAGAAAAAATGGGTTCAGGAATATTTCAAACGAGAAGTTAAACCCCTGTTAGTCCCTGTAGGTTTGGATCCTGCGCACCCGTTTCCACAAGTTGCCAACAAATCCCTGAATTTTATTGTTCAGTTATCTGGCAAGGACGCTTTTGGGCGCGCCAACGATATTTCAATTGTTAAAGTACCTCGCGTTTTGCCAAGGGTCATTCCTTTGCCCGCCAAAGTGGGTGGCGACGGTAAATCATTCGTTTTATTGTCAAGTGTTATTCGCTCGCACCTGAGTGACCTATTTCCTGGCCGTGAAGTAGGGCAGTTTTCTCAGTTTAGGGTCACCAGAAACTCAGACTTGTCGGTAGACGAGGAAGAGGTTGAAAATTTGCGCACAGCTTTGCGTAAAGGTTTGCAGCATCGGCAGTACGGAGAGGCTCTGAGGCTAGAGGTCTCAGACAGTTGCTCAGATCACCTTTCTGAATTCTTATTGAATCAATTCAAGCTGCCCCCAACCGCACTTTTCCGTGCTGCGGGCCCAGTTAATTTGGTTCGCTTGAGTCAATTGATCGATCTGGTTTCAGATCCTGCACTGCTTTTTCCCAACTATCAATCGAGTTTTCCCAAACAGTTGCAGCAAGGCAATTCAATTTTTGCCAAGATTCAAAAGGGCGACGTCCTCATTCATCAACCCTTCGAAAGTTTTGATGGTGTTTTGGCATTTCTCAAAGAAGCGGTTGAAGATCCGAATGTCTTGGCCATTAAGCAAACAATTTACAGAACGGGCAGTGATCCCGCCATGTTGAATCTGTTGCGGGAAGCAGTTCGACGTGGCAAGGAAGTCACTGCGGTCGTTGAACTCAAAGCGCGCTTTGACGAAGAGGCAAACATCAATTGGGCGGAACAGTTAGAGTCAGTAGGCGCACAAGTTGTTTATGGTGTGGTGGGTTTAAAGACGCATGCCAAAATGTTGTTGATTACTCGGCGCGAGGGCCGTCAGTTAAAGCGGTATGGTCATCTTTCAACAGGCAACTACAACCCAAGGACAGCGAAACTCTATACCGACATCAGTTATTTAACGTGCGATGCCAGAATGACTGCCGACATGGACACACTGTTTGTTCATCTGGCCAGTCCAAGTCGATTAGGGCGCATGAACAAACTCATCAGTGCACCTTTCCATTTGCAATCCAAAATGGTTGAAAAAATCAATTCGGTGGGTTTGGCAGCCTCCAAAGGCTTGTCGGCCCGAATCGTTGCCAAGATGAATTCGCTCACAGATCCCGTGCTCATACAAGCCCTCATTAAGGCGGGTCAAAATGGTGCGCAAATAGATTTGATTGTTCGGGGTGCCTGCATGCTGCCGGCAGGCATTCCTGGCAAGACTGACAACATCAGAGTTCGCTCAATCATTGGTCGCTTTCTCGAGCATTCTCGGGTGTTTTTCTTTGAAGCTGGAGACTTGCAAGATTTTTATCTGTCCAGTGCAGATTGGATGACGCGCAACATGACGCGCAGAATTGAGCTGGCATGGCCAGTCACAGATCTGGCACTCAGGCAAAGATTGGTGGATGAATGCTTGTTGGCCTATTTGCACGACACGCGCAACGCTTGGACGCTGGCTGCAGACGGTCAGTACAGGCGGGTCGATAAAAAGGGTCGTAAACCTCAAAGTGCCCAAGCTTTGTTGATGCAAAAATTTTCAACTGGCAATACAAAGCGCTAACGATTGAACGTGAGCAATATGGACTTGATATTCTGGCGACACGCAGAGGCGTTTGAAGCGCTTGAGGGGCAAGACGACCTCTCACGCACACTGACGCCCAAAGGCGAAAAGCAAGCTCAAAGAATGGGTCAATGGTTAGATCGCCAAATGCCAGAAGGCGTCCGAGTGATTTCTAGCCCGGCCGTACGTTGCGAGCAAACAGTCAAAACTTTAGGCAGAAAAGTTAAATTCAAATCTGAGTTACACCCAGAAGGAAATTTGGACGATTTGCTGGTGGCAGCCGGATGGCCTGACTCCAAGATGTCAGTACTTGTCGTTGGCCACCAGCCTGTGCTGGGAAAGGCCATTGCCTATCTATTGGGATTGCCAAACGGAGAATGCTCCGTTAGAAAAGGTGCTGTATGGTGGTTGAGAAGTCGGGTGCGAGATGGCCAAACACAAACGGTCATTGTGAGTGTTCAAACACCCGAACTTCTCTAATCAAGACTTGGCTGGGCGTCCTGTTTTTAAAGCAGGCACCTTGGACAAGGCGGCCAGAAATGCTTTGTCGTTCAGTCCATTCAAGAGCATCAGACCTGCTCTCAAAATTTCACTTTTCTTGGCGCTGTGCTTTAGGCCCAGTGCTTTCTGCTTCAACCCTGCAATGGCTTGGTACTCATCTTTGGGGAAGGTGAAGCTGTCGCGTACCAACTTTGGTTTTTTAGGCTTTTGCTCTGCATTTTGCTTGGCTTTGGCTGGCTGTGGAGGCTTTGCAGGTTTGGCTGGCTGTGCAGGCTTGGCAGGTTTGCTGGCAACAGTCTTCGGTTTGGCCGCTTGAGGTGCCGTTTTTTGAGTTGCGCTGCCCTGCGCTTTGCTTGGGGCCTTACGTACGGTAGGCTTGGCCGCTTTTTTGACAGGTCTGCGTGTGGCTTTTTTGGCGCCAGTACTTGCTTTTTTAACTGCGGTCGTGGCTTGTGGTTGTGCTGCGGCTGTATTGGCGGTAGTTGGGGTGCTTGTTGCTGTGTTTTCAATTGACATGATCAATGGCTTGAAGAGTTAAACGTGTAAATAGTTTATATCGTTTTCCCATTAATTTCAACGAAATCTAATTGCCAAGTTGTTTTCTGCCAAGCGATGCTTTCCTCGCGCAATAGATGAGCAGATTGCGGCCATTGTTGAATCCAAGATTTTTTGCATTGGATGACAAAACCTGTTGTATTGTCTTCCGCATTTTTAAGACTCACACCCTTTAAATCGGGGTCGCGGCGGGCGTGGCACAAAATGGCCGCAATGCGCAGACTGATTAATTGGGCGATGAAATCGGAATCTTTGACTTCAAGTTCGAGTTTTTTCAGCTTGCCACGGTGACCCAAAATCAATTGGCTCAGGCGGTGCAATTCCGACATAGAGAACCCGGGCAAGTCGGCGTTGTCTAAGATATAAGCGCCGTGCTTGTGAAAGTCGCTGTGAGAAATTCGTGTGCCAATTTCTAAAAGGTGCGCAGCCCAACTGAGTTTTTTCTCATGGCGAATGGCTCGGTCAGGTTCAATACGGTCTTTGTCTAGGATATTTTTGAAGAGCGTGACCGCTGTTTTTTTAACGCGTTCGGCTTGCGCAACATCTACGGCAAATCGGTTGCCTAAGGCTGCCACCATGGTGCTTCGAAGGTCTGTGTTGTCTTCCCGCTGAAGTAAGTCATACAAAACGCCATGTCGCAAGGCACCTTGCGCTGCTTGCATGCTGTTAATTTGCATCAAATCAAAAAGGGCGCAAAGCACTGCCAGGCCGCCGCCAATGACTGGCTTTCGATCTTCTTTAACGCCGTCTAATCGGAGTGCATCTACACGTCCTGCTTTGATCAGTTTTTCCTTTAACCAATCAAGGCCCTCGCGTGAAATAACACCCTCTGGCCAACCGGCAGCTTGCAAGACATCTGCCACCGCGCCAATGGTGCCCGATGAACCGTAAGCAACATCCCATTGGTTTTTGGGATAGAGCGCAATGGCTTCATCCAAAACGGCTTTGGCGGCTACTTCAGCCCATTCAAAGGCCATAGGGGTAAATTGACCGTCTGGGAAGTACTTCATGGACCACTTAACGCTACCCACTCGGTATGACTCCATGGTCTGTGGTTTAAAACCTTTACCCAAAATGAGCTCTGTAGAGCGACCACCAATGTCGACGACTAATCTTTTTTCTTCAGATTGAGGGAGTAGATTCGCCACGCCGGAATAAATTAGGCGTGCTTCTTCTCTGCCAGAGATCACTTCAATGGGGTAGCCCAATAGTTTTTCGGCCTGCGTCAAAAAGACGTCTCTGTTCTTGGCTTCACGAAGGGTTTGCGTGGCAACAGCGCGGACAAATTTAGCTTGAAAACCCGACAATCTTTCTGAAAATCTGGCCAAGCATTCCCAGCCTCTTTCCATGGCCTCTTTGGACAACATTCGGTCTGCATCAAGACCGTTGCCCTGACGAACTGTTTCTTTGAGGTATTCAACACGCCTAATGTGGCCGTGTTCCAACACCCCAATTTCCAATCTGAAACTGTTAGAGCCCAAATCGATCGCTGCTAATAATTGTCCGTTTTGCATCTAGTAGTTTCTGTCGTATTTGTTTTTTATACAGCTTTATTTTGTGACTTTTTATTGTCATTTTTATGACATTTTAAAATTTAATTGGGGTAAGGTCGGTCATTGCGAGCGCACATGTGGCTTGCATATGGACAAAATTAAGCCAAAACGGACTGACTCGATGTTTCTGCTTGTTCGGTAATCCGACTTTTTGGCAAAAGTAGGCTGAAAGTAGACCCTTTACCCAGTTCGCTTTGAATGAGTAATTCACCACCGTGACGTTGCATCACGTGTTTGGTAATCGCCAAACCCAGACCCGTTCCACCTGTTTCGCGAGATCGGCTATGGTCAATGCGATAAAAACGTTCTGTCAAGCGTGGAATATGCTCAGAAGCAATTCCAGGACCTGTGTCTTTGACAGAAATTATCAGTTGACTTTCTGTTTGGGAAAAGCTTAGGTGAATCAGCCCAGCAGTAGGCGTATATCGGATTGCGTTGTTCACCAGATTGGACAGCGCACTCATCAGTTCTGATCTTGAGCCCATGATGTCAAGGTGCGGAATTCTGTCAAAAACCAACGCATGTTTTTGAACTTGTTGTTGGTCAGCCAGATAAGCAATTAATGAATTTGCCTCTGCCATGACTTGGGTGACTAATTCAGGCAAACTGACCTTGTCTTGCCCATTAGGGGCTTGGCTGGCTTCCAGTTGGGACAATGTGAGTAAATCAGCCACCAACGACTGCATTCGTTCAGCCTGTACAGACATAAGCCGAAGGTATTTTTGAGTATCTTCCGCATCCAAGGGAACTGATTGCAAGGTCTCTACAAAACCACCCAAAACAGTCAAAGGCGTACGAATCTCGTGAGAGACATTGGCCACAAAGTCTCTTCTCATGGCGTCTGCTTTTGCAATTTCAGTGATGTCGCGCGTGAGCAAAAGTAAACGACCTTCACCGTATTTGTGCAACTGAACGGACAACTTACGCAGGTTGGTCTGTGTGGTTGACCTGCCATCAATGATAATTTCAGATGGGTGGTTCTCTTGCGAAAAATATTTGGTGAAGAGTGGGTCGCGAACCAAATGAACAATATGTTGTAAACGGTCTTTTGTTGCGTCTAAACCCAGATGTGACGCCGCTGTGTTGTTGCACCAGTCAATCCTGGCCTCGTCATCAAGCAAGATAACGCCATTCGGTGAAGCTTGAATGGCCAGCAAAAAATCTTGCAAGCGTTTTTCATGCATTTTTGTCTGATTTGCAGCTTGTGTTTGCTGTCGTTGAATGCGTGATGCAACATCAAGCCAAACACCACTCCAAGGAGGATCATTTTGCAGAACTTTGGCATTGAGCCATTTTCGAAAACGCTCAAAACGCCAACCTTGCAGCGCAGCGTAAATAACCAGCGTGCCAACCATGGCCAAAAGTGCTGCTGTGATGTCGAACCAAATCCAAAAGGGGATGGCAATTACAGAAAGCCAAAACAGCAATTCATACAGTACAAAGAACATTCACTTCCGAACTCAAGTACCAACTTGTTTTGTCATTCTATAACCTGCGCCTCTGACGGTCTCAATCATATCGGCTGCATCGCCCAAGGCCTCACGCAGACGTTTGATATGGACATCGACAGTGCGCTCTTCAATGTACACATGGTCGCCCCAAACTTTGTCCAACAAAGCGCCACGGCTGTGAACTCTTTCGGGGTGATGCATGAGGTGGTGCAAGAGTTTGAACTCTGTAGGTCCCACTTTAATTTGCTTGCCTTCAAAGCTAACGCGGTGCGTTTCTGAATCAAGCTGAAGCTCACCCATTTTGATCACGCCTACAACAGATTCAGGTGCACGGCGTCTCAAAACAGCGCGAATTCGGGCTAACAATTCACGCGGTGAGAAGGGCTTCACAATATAGTCGTCAGCGCCTGCATCTAAACCTGCCACGCGGTCAGCTTCGTCGCCTCTGGCTGTGAGCATGAGAATGGGCACTGTCTTGGTACGAGCAGAACTTCTCCACCGACGAGCAAGGGTTAAGCCACTTTCGCCGGGAAGCATCCAGTCGAGCAAGATGACATCGGGGATGACGTCATCGAGTTCGCGTTGCGCTGTTGCAGCGTCGATGGCCCAGATGGGCTGAAACCCATTGTGCTTGAGGTTGACGGCAATCAACTCTGCAATGGAAGACTCATCCTCAACGATCAGAATTCGCGGTAGCGTTCTCATTGGACGGCTTTTTCGATCTCAGTCAGTGCTGTGTGACGGACGTCTGCGCCTTTCACAACATAAATGACAAATTCAGCGATATTTTTGGCGTGATCACCAATGCGTTCAATGGCTTTGGCCACAAACAGCAAATCTAGACTTGCTGAGATGGTGCGGGGGTCTTCCATCATGTAAGTGACCAATTTGCGAACGAAGCCATTGAACTCGGCATCAATCAAATCGTCTTCCTTCAAGATGGTCACTGCCATGGTGACATCGAGACGTGCAAATGCGTCTAGTGCTTTTCTGAGCAAGCCAGTCGCCAAGTCTGCAGCAATGCGCAACTCGGAAGAGGGGAGATTGCGAGGCGTGCCTTGGTCTAAGATTTGTTTGACCATGCGCGCAATGCGCTCAGCCTCATCGCCTGCACGCTCAAGATTGCCAGTGATTTTGGAAATGGCCATCAGCAGGCGCAAATCGCGCGCTGTTGGTTGACGTCGTGCAATGATGGATGCCAGTTCACGGTCAATATCAACTTCCAATTCGTTCACTTGTTTTTCAGTCGCAATGACTTGCTGTGCTACTTCAGAACTGAATTGTGCCAATGCGTAAACCGCATGGCGAGTTTGAGATTCAACAAGACCGCCTAGCTCTAGGACGCGTGTGGAAACACCAGTGAGTTCGTTGTCGAATTGGCTTGAGATGTGTTTGTCCATGTTGTGCTCCTAATTAGCCGAATCGGCCGGTAATGTAATCTTCAGTTTCTTGACGCGCTGGCTTCATGAAGATTTGATCAGTCTCACCAAATTCCACCAATTCGCCAAGGTACATGTAGGCAGTGAAATCTGACACTCGGGCAGCTTGCTGCATATTGTGCGTCACGATAGCAACGGTGTAATCTTTTTTCAACTCGCTCACCAGCTCTTCCACTTTGGCCGTAGAGATAGGATCGAGCGCTGAGGTGGGCTCGTCAAGCAAAATAACCTTTGGCTTCACGGCCACTGTGCGTGCAATGCACAAGCGCTGCTGTTGTCCACCAGAGAGTGACAAGCCGCTTTGACCTAATTTGTCTTTCACTTCGTTCCAAATGGCGGCCTTGGTTAAAGCAGATTCAACGCGCTCATCCATGTCTGAACGGCTGAGGTTTTCGTACAAGCGAACACCAAAAGCAATGTTGTCATAAATGGACATGGGAAACGGCGTTGGCTTTTGAAACACCATGCCGATTTGAGCGCGCAGAAGGTTTAAATCTTGACCTTTATCGAGTATGTTTTGGCCATAGAAGTTAATTTCACCTTCGGCGCGTTGTCCTGGATAGAGGCTGTACATGCGATTGAATGTACGCAGCAGGGTCGATTTGCCACAGCCGGAAGGGCCAATGAAAGCGGTCACGCGGTGCTCAGCAATGTCGAGATTGACATTTTTGAGCCCTTTGAACTTGCCATAGTAAAAGTCAAGATTGCGGACTTCAATGGCGTTTTGTGTGGGCTTTTTATCAGGCATATGGGTTCCTGTGAATTCAAAAAATTGCAAAAATGGGTATCTGGTTAGCTTGTTGTTTTGTCTCTAAAAAAGACCCGCGCCAGAATATTGAGAACCAAGACGGTCAGGGTGATGATCAAGGCGCCGCCCCAAGCCAGTCGAATCCAGTTTTCATAAGGACTCATGGCAAAT
Source organism: Limnohabitans sp. (assembly GCA_044360785.1). GTDB lineage: Bacteria > Pseudomonadota > Gammaproteobacteria > Burkholderiales > Burkholderiaceae_C > Limnohabitans_A. The sequence goes on along the minus strand of JBIKJX010000002.1, from coordinate 8,993 downwards.
TGGAAAATGACCACAGGCAAGTTGGCCATGGGCTTGCTCATGTCGTCATTGAAGAACTGGTTATTAAGGGCGGTAAACAGCAGGGGCGCTGTCTCACCGCTGATGCGCGCAATGGCCAATAAAACACCGGTAATGACACCGCTTTTGGCCGCACGCAAAGTAACTGACAAAGAAACCTTCCAGCGGGGTGCGCCCAATGCAAATGCAGCCTCTCTCAAGCTGCCTGGCACAAGCCTGAGCATGTTTTCAGTGGTGCGCATGACCACAGGCACAGCGATGAGCGTCAAGGCCAAACTGCCCGCGTAGCCAGAGAATCTGCCAACGGTTGCAACGGCAATGGCATAGACAAACAAGCCAATGGTGATCGAGGGCGCGGACAACATGATGTCAGTCACAAACCGAGTCAGTGAAGCTGTTTTACTTTGATCACCAAATTCAGTGAGGTAGATGCCAGCCAAAATACCCACCGGCGTAGCCACCAAGACTGTCAGTCCGACCATGAGCAAACTTCCCACAATGGCATTGCGCAAACCGCCGCCGTCTGTACCAGGGGCAGGTGTATCTTGGGAAAAAATATTCCAGTCGAGCGCTGCAAAACCATTTGAAAACAATACAAACAAAATCCATAGCAAAACGGTCAGGCCTAAACCCATGGCTATCATGGAGGTGACCATGCCCCAGAGATTGGCCAGGCGACGGCGGCGATACAGTGCGTGATTCATGTTCATGGCCATTTCAGAACCCCTTGGCTTTTTCAGCTCTGCTGATCATGATTTTGGCAAGTGCCAAAACCATGAAGGTGATAACAAACAACAAGAATCCAAGCGCAAACAAGGAAGACATGTGAAAGTCGGCGGCTTCACCAAATTCATTCGCCAATGTCGATGCGATGGATGTGCCGGGTGAAAAGAGCGATGTGGGCATGCGATTGGCATTGCCAATCACAAATGTCACGGCCATGGTTTCGCCCAAGGCACGACCTAGGCCCAACATGATCCCGCCGATGACACCTTTTTGTGTGTAGGGTAAAACGATTTTTCGCACCACTTCCCAAGTGGTGCAACCCAGTCCGTAAGCGGACTCTCTCAAAATAGGGGGGGTGATTTCAAAAACATCACGCATGACAGCCGCTACAAATGGAATCACCATGAATGCCAGCACAATGCCAGCGGCCAAGATGCCCATCCCGTTGGGAGCGCCACCAAATAAAAAACCAATGAGGGGCATACCACCTAAAACTTGGCGCAGGGGCACTTGAATAAAATCAGCGAACAAAGGCGCAAACACAAAAAGACCAAACATGCCATAGATGATGGAGGGTACAGCGGCCAACAACTCAATGGCGGTACCCAAAGGGCGGCGCAACCAGACGGGGCATGTCTCAGTCAGGAAAACAGCAATACCGAATGACAGTGGCACAGCAATCAGCATGGCCAATCCAGCGCTCATAACCGTTCCAACAATGGCAATGGCAGCACCGAACTCTTCGTTGATGATGTCCCACTCAACATACCAAATAAAGCGCGCGCCAAACTTGGCAAAGGTTGGCCAAGCATTGATGAACAAAGATATGATGATTCCAGCCAACGCAAAAAGAACCATCAAAGAAAATAATTGCGTAGCGCGATGGAACAGCCAGTCTTGTAGGCGCTGACGCTCGACTATTTTGTGCAATTGCGAAGCTTCAGATGAACTGGGCAGAGGATTTGACATGGCTTGGTTCGCTTAGCAAGGGAATCTATTTAAAAGAACAAATCCGTTGACTGCATGGGTGCAATCAACGGATAGATTTCAACGCTGAATTACTTCTGAATTTGCGACCAAACTTTGGCGCGAATTTCGTTAGTCAAGCTGTCTGGCAATGGCACGTAGTCCAAATCGGCAGCCATTTTCTTGCCATTTTTGAAGGACCAGTCAAAAAACTTAAGGGCTTCGTTAGAGGCTGCTTTGTCGGCAGGGTTCTTGTACATCAAGATGAAAGAAGCTGTGCTGATGGGCCAGCTGTTGTCACCTTTGGCGTTCACCATCGACACGCCCATGCCAGGCACGCTGAACCAGTCAGCACCTGCTGCTGCGGCAGCAAATGTCAAATCGTCTGGGCTCACGTATTTGCCGTTGGCATTTTGAATTTGCATGAAATTCATGTTGTTCTTTTTAACGTAGGCGTATTCAACATAGCCCACAGAACCTTTGACGCGGTTGACGTTGGCTGCAACACCTTCGTTGCCTTTACCGCCAACGGATGTTGGTGCTGGCCACTTCACAGCAGCACCTTTGCCCACTGTATCGGCCCACTCTTTGCTAACTGCGGAGAGGTAATCGGTCCAGTTGAATGTGGTGCCAGAACCATCAGCGCGGTGAACAATGGTGATGAGTTCGTTGGGCAGGTTTTTACCGGGGTTGAGGGCAGCAAACTTGGGGTCGTTCCATTTGCTGATTTTGCCCATGAACATTTCGGCCAACACAGTGCCTGTAATGCGCAACTCGCCGGGCTTGAAGCCGTCCAAGTTGATGACGGGTACGGTGCCACCAATGATGGCTGGGAATTGAACCATGCCGTCTTTGTCCAGGTCTGCGCCTGAGACTGGGGCATCAGTTGCACCAAATGTCACTGTTTTGGCGCGAATTTGACGAATACCGCCAGAAGAACCAATGGATTGGTAGTTCATGCCGACGCCAGTTGCGGCTTTGTAGCCTTCAGCCCACTTTGCGTAGATAGGGAAGGGGAATGTGGCGCCTGCACCAGTGATGTCAGAGGCCCAGGTGGTTGCAGCCATGGCGGTCAAGCCAATCGCGGCAAACAAGGATTTGAATTTAAGCATTTCAGCTCCAGTTAAGTGTTCGGGGTTAAGTTGCTAGAGGCTAGATCACCTCAGCATTGACTACTCTAAAGACGAATTATGACAAATTGATGTCAAACGTATGAACCATGACTTGATTTGAAGCAAACACTTATCAAAGATTGTTTGAAGTAACTAAATTGCAAAAATTTGGTTTTCTTTTAGGGTGTGCAACCCAGAACTTTTAAGTTTCTGACTATTTCATCAATGGGCATTAAATCTAGGGTTGTCCTATATTGACTTTGTGACCATATTATGAAAAGCGTTGGTCGTTGCAGACTTGCAACGATTCATAACTTTGTCATGCACCCGATGTGAAATTGATTCAGCTTCTTCATTTGAGAAGTTATTTCAACTTAACTTTTTTACATCACATCATGCAAATCAAATACACCATCTTGGCTGCTTCACTTTTGGCAGCATTGTCCGCCCAAGCGCAAACTTCTGTCACCGTTTACGGCAATGCTGACATTGCTGTCAACAACAGCGTCGCCAACACCAGCGCTGGCGTGAAGACTGAAGAGAGCAACATTGTGACTGGCGGTATGTCGACCAGCAACATTGGATTTAGAGGCGACAGAGAACTTGCTAAGGGTTTGAAAGCTACTTTCCAATTTGAATTCGAAGTAGACCCATCGACTGACTCTGGTATTGCCAAAACACGAGCTGGCGTTATTGGCTTGGCAGGTCAGTACGGTGCTGTGACTTTTGGTCGTCGCACCACTTTGCTCAAAGTGGCCATTGATGCATTGGACGCAGGTGATGGCCTGAATACAGCTGGTTTCCTGGGCGACAACGCACGTGATTCACGTCGCAATGACATGATCACTTACACAAGCCCTAAATTCTCTGGTTTCACTGCCGACGTTCAACTCGGTTTGGGCAATACAAGCGCTGCCAATCGCATCACCAGCGCTGCTGGTGTGGTCACACAAGACGGCAAAGCAGAAGACTCTGAATCTGTTGGCGTGACATATGCCAATGGCCCTTTCAGCATTCGCATGGCAACCGAAACCATCAAAAACTACAGCAAGACTGTCAAAGTGGGTGGTGATTTTGGTTACACCGTTGCCAACCCTACAGCCATTGCCAGTCGCAAAAATGATGCTTTTGGTGCCACATACGACTTCGGCATGGCCAAAGTATTTTTTGTAGATACCAAAATGACACAAGGCACAGAAGCTAGCAAAGTCACTTTTGACACACAAAACATCGGTGTTTTAGCTCCTATCGGTGACTATCGTGTTTTGGTTTCTGCTGGTAAAGGCAAAGCCAAATTGACAAACTCAACCATCAAGGCAGATGTTGAAGCCATGCAAATTGCATTGATGTACCCCATTGTGAAAGACACAACGGCTTACATCATTTACGGCACTGAAAGCATTGCACATCCTTCATTTGTTAAGACAGTCGAACAGACCAACACACAAATTGGTTTGCGTTACAGATTCTAAAATTGGCTTGATTCAAGCTTGATTCGAAGGCCCGCTTAGCGGGCCTTTTTTCATGTCAAAAAACCTTTTTGAATTGTTCATAAATATTTCATCATTGATTGCGATATTGCTCCTGTAGATTTTTTTATCAACTGGAGCTTTAAATGCCTATCAACGACGATGTGATTTGTAACGATTCAAACAATCCCCATTTTCAAGACGTTTTGAAAGATGCCTTGAAAGATCCTTCACGCCGCAATATGTTGCGCGGTGGCTTGGGTCTGGCTTCTTTGTTTGCACTGCCCATGCTGCCTGGCTGTGGCGGCGCTACGGCAACCAATGCTGTTTCAGCATTGCCAGCAGGCAGCATCTTGGGTTTCAACGCTGTCACGAAGAGCATTTTGGATCAGGTGGTTGTTCCCTCTGGCTATACCGTCAAAGTGTTGCACGCCACTGGCGACCGCTTGGTCTCCAGCATTCCTGCTTATTCAAACACCGGTGCCGAAACCGACGATTGGAGCTTGCGCGTTGGTGATCACCACGACGGTATGGACATTTATTATGTGGACAGCAATGGTCGCTACAGCGCCACGGCTACTTCCAAAGCCGTCTTGGCCATGAACCACGAGAGTTCTGCTGACTCACACCTTTTGCACCCACGTGGTCAAACTTCTGGTGGCGTGAACGGCAAAAAATTCACACAATTTGGCGACTGGGATGTCAAAGCGCGTCCAGGTTTGGAAGTGCTGAAAGAAATCAACTTGCATGGTATTTCAGTGGTCGAAGTGAGCTTGGACTCTTCAGGCAAGCCGACTGGCTACGTGGTTGATTCTGCTTTGAACCGCCGCATCACACCGCAAACTGTGGCCGATGTTCGTGGTCCTGCTGCCCATTTGGCGGCCATTCGCGCCAGCTTTGTCACACGGTTTGACACCACAGGTGCAACATCAAGAGGCACATTGAACAACTGCGGTCATGGTAAGACACCTTGGGGTACTTACTTTGGTTGTGAAGAAAACTGGGCTGTTTATTTCAACATGCCAGCAGGCTCTACATTGCCAGATGCCAAAACGATTGCATCGCGTAAACGTTATGGTGTGAGCAACGCAGTTCTTTCAAGCACAGCGGCTACTGGTTTGGGTCAAGGCTGGTACACCCCCACCGACATGGAAGACACAGATGCTCGTTTTTCACGTTGGAATGTGGCTGCCACTGGTGCAACTGCTGCTCAAGACTTCCGCAATGAGCCACACACATTCGGCTACAACCTCGAAGTTGACCCTCTGAACCCAAATGCTCGCCCAGTTAAGCGCACAGCCATGGGTCGTTTTGCACACGAAGCTGCCGTCTGTGGCATTCCCGTTGTTGGCAAGCCCCTGGCTTTCTACATGGGTTGCGACAGCCGCAATGAATACATTTACAAATTTGTATCCACAGCCAACTGGGACGCTGCCGACATTGGTGGCGGTTTGACTGCAGGCGACAAGTACCTCAACGAAGGTAAGTTGTATGTTGCGAAGTTCAGCAGCACAGGTGCGGGTGAGTGGATTGAGTTGTCTATTAGCAACCCATTGATTTCAGCTTATTCAAGCGCAAGCTATCCTGGTTTTACGTTTGCTTCACAGGCCGACATTTACGTGCACACACGTTTGGCTGCCGATGCTGTGGGCGCTACCAAAATGGACCGCCCAGAGTGGGGTGCAGTGAACCATGCCAATGGTGAAATTTACTTTGCCTTGACCAATAACAGCGCTTCAAACCGTACGCCTGCAACAGCCGATGCCGCCAACCCACGCTCCTACAACGATACAGACGGCAAAGTGGGTTCTGGCAACCCCAATGGCCACATCATTCGTTTCAAAGAGCAAGACAGCTTGAGCACGGCCATGACCTTCACTTGGGACATCTATGTGTTTGGTGCAGAAGAAGACATGCCTGAGAACGTCAACTTGTCTAAGTTGACTGCCAACAACAGCTTCTCTTCACCTGACGGTTTGTGGTTCAGCAAGAGCACCGGCATTTGCTGGATTCAGACCGATGACGGCGCCTTCACCGATGAAACCAACTGCATGTTGCTAGCGTCTGTTCCTGGTACGGTGGGTGATGGTGGCGAGTTTTACGTCAGCAACTCTTTAACAACCAGCGCAGGCACCACAACGGGTATTACGAAAACATTCATTGGTGGCGTTTTGGGCGAGTCACGTTTGCGCCGTTTCTTGGTGGCACCTAAGGGCGCCGAAGTGACGGGTATTACTGAAACACCCGACGGCAAAACTTTGTTTGTCAACATTCAGCACCCTGGTGAGAACACAGTGGCATGGGGCCCAACTGCAACCAGCTTGACCACAGAGAGCACATGGCCAGGCAATGGTGGTGGCTTGACAGCGGCTCACGGCCCTGCAGGTCGTCCTCGTTCTGCTACGTTGATCATTACCAAAAATGATGGCGGAAAAGTAGGCCTCTGATTCAACAGAAAGCCTGTTCACCTAGAATAAAGGGCATGCGTGGCATGCCCTTTATTTTTTGGATGACCTTTTCTTTGCCAGTACTGGCTTGGAATCCACTGTCGTCGCGCGATTTGATCGACGTGCCACTGTCTAAAGTAGAACTTCAAAAAATCAAAATCAACGCGGGCTGGGCCAAGGACGATACTCAAATTCTTATTTTTGAATTGAGCAACGGCTTGAAGGGGCCGATTCAATGTGGCGCTGCCACTGCTGAGCTCAATAACGGCCAAACCTTGAGCAAAGTATTTGTACCCAAGTTTGCCATTCCTGGCAATGTCACACGCAATGCCAGCATGCCCGTTGTGAAAGGCACCATGAAATCTTATGCCTTGACTTGTTCTTGCTTTAAGGTCAAAGGCGAGGGTGAATGCATTAAACCTTGAGCGGAAAGGTTCAGCCCAGATAGCTTGCACGAAGTTTTTGCAAAGCCGCAGGCGTTAGTTTCAGTTGTTGGCTCAAATATTGATGCATGCCACCATGCTCTTGCTGAATCACTTCCAGCGAGGCTTTTAAAAAGCTCTCTTGCACTTGCCACACTATTTTCAATACCTCGGGTGATAAGTTGCTTGCGCCAGTGTGGTTGCGTTTGTAAAGCTGGTTGGTTAACAAATAGTCTTGCCAAATGTCTTGTTCTGAAACGCCCAACGCAGACAAGATCAATGCAGCAGCAAGGCCTGTTCGGTCTTTGCCTGCAGTGCAATGAAAGAGCAGGGGGTCGGGCTTGGCCAACAAATGTTCAAACAACTCTGCAAACCGGTGTGAGTCTGATTTAACAAAATCGCGGTAGGTGGTTTGCATGGCGTCCAGCGCATCAGCAGCAGACAAGGGGCGACCGCTGAGATGCTGCGCTTGCAGGCGTTGAACCACAGTGGGCTCTATGCTGAGGCTATGACGCTCAATGCCAGGCCATGCATACGATTGAGCTTGACTTTCTTGCACGCCTCTGAAATCAAAGCTTCGCGCAATGCCAAGCGTTTTTAAATGGCTGACATCCTGTTCATCGAGCGATGCCAGATGGTCAGACCGAAAAATTTTGCGCCATTGCACAGGGCGGCCCTCATGGCCTAAATAGCCACCGAGGTCTCGAAAATTGGAGGCACCGTTTAAGGGAATGTGCCGTTGGGAAAGCGTGTGGGGGTTGAGCGTCGACATGTTTTTGATGTTAACGCGAAATACCCTTAGAACTTATAACAGTCTCGTTATCCAAGAACTAGATAATTTTGCCCATTCGCACATAGTTGCGCGTGATGCTGATCAAAATCAACAACATGCCCAGTAGTGCAACTTGTGAGCTGATTTCACTCATGGCGCGCTTTTCAAATCGTAGTTTGAAGCCTAATTTGTCATAAATTGTTTTCAGGCTTTCGGTGCTGTCGGCCTTGAAGTACTCGCCTTGAGTTATGGCGGACACTTTTTTGAGCGCTTCATCTTCTAACTTGACCCGCATGCTGCGGCCCTGCATGTGAACCACATCGCCTTCTGGGGTCCCAATGCCCACGGTATACACCTTGACTTCGTGCTTGGCCGCGAGCTCGGCCATTTTGAGTAACTCGGGTCCCATATTGCTTTGACCGTCGCTCATCAAAACAATGGCCATATTTTTGCCACGACTGGCAGACGCTTCGGTTTCGTTGGGCGGCTTCTTTTTCTCGTCCAATGATTTGCCTGATTCCGTGTTCTTTTTGGCGCCGCCCATGTCTGAAGCTTCATTGATGATTTTCTGGGCATCAATGCCGGCGCCTGGAAGGAGGGCCTCTAACGAAACCAAGAGCCCTGTACCAAGCGCAGAGCCATATTGCAAAGGTAAATAGTCCAAGGCCTTCAACAAGGCATCGCGCTCTTCTGTGGGCGCTTGAACCAATGCTGCCGTTCCTGCCGCAGTGACCAAGCCCACACGCAATCGGCTGGGCTTGTCTTGTATAAATTGTTGCGCTGCTTGCTGAGCAGCTTCAATGCGGGAGGGTTTTAAATCTTTGGCGCGCATGCTGCCAGAGGTGTCCATCACCAGCATGACCGTTGCTTCGCGCAGAGGTGTCATTAAGACAGTTTGCGGCCTTGCTAATGCGGCACAGAGCAGCAGTAAGCCAAGGCACAAGAAGATGGGCGGTATTTTTCTCGTTCGATAGCTGTAATAGATGGCAAAAATAGGAACAACTGCACAGGCGTACAGCATCAAGGGCCACAGAAATTGAAGAGCGCTTAAATCAGGCACG
>JBIKJX010000125.1:0-5545 GCA_044360785.1 Limnohabitans sp. | reverse complement strand
ATTCTTCGTCCAAAGGCAAACGCCAGCACAGGTCCATGGCATCGTTACCTGCTGTTTGCAGTGCATCAGCCAGTGCATCTTCCGTGGCAAACATGCCTGAACGAATAGCACCCAAAGCAATCACACACGCACCAGTGAGGGTGGCAATGTCAATGACCGCTTTGGGTTTGAAACGCTCGGCGTACGTCAAAGCGTCGCACAGAATGAGCCGGCCCTCGGCATCTGTGTTCAAAATCTCAATGGTTTGACCGCTCATGCTGGTAACCACGTCACCTGGCTTGACAGCCAATCCATCGGGCATGTTTTCACAGGCAGGAATTAAACCGACCACATTGAGCTTGGGTTTGAGCAAACTCAAAGATTTGAAAACACCTAAAACGCTGGCCGCACCGCCCATGTCGAATTTCATTTCGTCCATTTCGGGAGCGGGCTTGATAGAAATACCGCCGGTGTCAAAGGTGATGCCCTTGCCCACCAAGACCACAGGCGCTTCTGTTTTTGCCGCGCCTTGGTATTTCAAAACAATGAAACGCAAAGGTTCTGCAGAACCCTTTGCAACTGCCATGAAGGAGCCCATGCCCAACTTGGCCACTTCTTTGGGGCCTAGGACTTCACAAGAAATGCCAGCGGTTTTCGCCAAGCCTTGAGCTGCCTTGCCCAACATGGTGGGGGTAGCGTGATTTGCGGGACGGTTGGCCCACTCTTTGGCAAACTCAATGCCTTGAACCATGGCGACCGATGAGGTGAATGAGTCTTTCAAAGCACTTGTGGCTGATCCTACGCCCAAGGTAATTTGCGTCAATTTACGCAGTTTGGGCTTGGAATGCGTGGTGCCATAAACATAAGTTCCTTCGGCAACGGCCAGGACAGCAGCATGCAATTGCGCCGAATTGACACTGCCAGCAAAAACCACAGTCGCTTTGCTGGTTTCGGCCGCCTTAAGGGTGGACATGGCGCCCGCCATGCCAGATTTGACGTTTGAAGCCGTGCCTTCGCCAATGCCTACCAAAATGATTTTGGCAGCAGCGATCCCCGCCAGGCCATAGGCTTGGAGGGTTTTTCCAGCTTTGCTGGAGAAATCCTTGGCCTGGGTGGCTTTTGAAATCAAAGCAGAAAGAGGGTCATTTCCTGCTTCAAACTGCTCAGAAATGAGGACAATCAGGGTGTCGGTTGAAGTTTTGGCTGCTGCGGCCAGTGAAAGTGTTTTTAATTCGAAGTTCATAATTGAATGTTTCCTACGTTGTAATGTTATTCCATTCTTCCATCAGAAAAGACTTGGCCCGAAGTTTTGGTGCCACGGTTGTGGTTTTGGCCACCATCGTGATGACCATTATTTTGATCCGAACTTTAGGACAAGCCACCAAGGGTAGCGTCAATCCCTCAGAAGTCATGTTGGTGATGGGACTGACCGTCATTGGGCATCTGACCACCATTTTGACCCTGAGCTTGTTCATTGCCGTGGTCTCGACGCTGACACGCATGTACGCTGACAGTGAGATGGTCATTTGGTTCTCAAGCGGCAAAGGCTTGGCCTCTTTTTCAAAACCATTGTTTCATTTTTCATGGCCTATTTTGGTCATGATCGCTTTCCTCGCCTTGTTTGTCTGGCCTTGGAGCAACAAGCAAATACAAGACCTCAGAGATCGCTATGAAAAGCGCAATGACATTGAGCGTGTTGCGCCTGGCCAATTTCAAGAGTCTGCCGGCGGCAACCGTGTTTTCTTTATTGACAAAGACAGTCCCAATAACCAAACCGGTCGCAATGTATTTGTGTCCAGCGTTGATGGTCACTATGAAAGCGTGACAACTGCACAGCAAGGCCAAATTGAAATCAACAAGGGCGAGCGTTTTCTGAACTTGCAGCAGGGCCAACAAATGTTGAAGAACCACCAGACAGGGGAGGTTCGTATCACTGAATTTAAAGACTATCAACTGCTGATTGATCCTACGTTGAAGTATTCAGCCAGTGAGATGCAAAGCCGTATCCTCAATTCGATCGATTTGATAAAGAATCCAACAACCATTAATTTGGGTGAGTTGTCTTGGCGCGTAGGCTTGGCGTTGGCTGCGTTCAACTTGTTGTTGGTTGGATTGGCCGTGGCCAGTGTCAATCCGAGGGTTGGTAAAAGTTACAACTTGGCATTGGCCTTGTTCTGTTTTGTGGCTTACTACAACATGGTGAATGTGGGCCAAAATTGGATCGCAGCAGGCAAAGTTTCAATGCCGGTGTTCATGGTCACGCTGCATGGCTTTGCTTTTATATTTGCCATGTCGTGGCTCATGATTCGCCACTTGAATCTGTCTTGGCGTAGCCTGTTACCTTTGGCGATGACTCGAAACAAAGCGACCCCAGCATGAAAACCATTCGACGACTTGTTCACGGCGAAATCATTCGGGCAGTCAGTTTTGTTGCCATTGGTTTTTTAGCCCTGTTTGTTTTTTTTGACTTGGTGGATCAACTTCAAGCCCTGAGCAAAAACAAATACCAAGGGTATCAATTTCAACATGCGCTGATGTATGTGGGCTTGCTCATACCGAGCCATTTGTACGAACTTTTGCCCATCTCGGTTCTGATTGGTTCGATCTTTGTGATGGCTCGTTTTGCGCAGAGCTCTGAGTTCACCATCTTGCGAACCGGCGGCTTAGGGCCGTGGCGCGCTTTAGGTTCTTTGTTTCAGTTGGGTCTGATTTTTGTTTTCCTGACGTTTGTTCTTGGCGATTACATTTCACCTTGGTCTGACAAACAAGCGCAACTTCTTAAAGCCAAATACCAAGGTCAAATCACGGTGGGCCAAACAGGTGCGTGGCTCCGAGAAAAACAAGGTGACTCGCAATTTGCCGTCAATGTGCGTGCTTTGAGCAGCGAGGGCCAACCAGAAAATATTCGCATTCATGAGTTTGACAACCAAGGCAGGCTCTTGGCCATCACCACATCGCCCTCGGGGGTGTTTAACAACGAAGGCGCTTGGCTTTTGAAATCGGTTGATCGCCGCATTTTTCACATCAAGTCGAACGATGTATCGCGCATTGAAATTTTAAATTTACCTGAATGGCAATGGAAAACCGAACTGACTTCAGAAATGATCAGTGCAGCACTGCTCAGCCCTGACAGGATGAAAACCATTGATCTTTTTCAGTACATGCGTCACTTGGCGGCCAATGGTCAAAGTGCACAGCGCTATGAAATTCAGTTTTGGCGAAAAGTTTTTTACCCCCTCAGCTGCTGGGTGATGTTGACGCTGGCTTTACCGTTTGCTTATTTACATTTCAGGTCGGGCAACATTGCGGGCTATGTGTTTGGCGGCGTTATGGCTGGCATCAGTTTTTACTTGCTGAACAACGTCTTTGGTTTCATGGGCAATTTGCAAAACTGGCAACCTTGGCTGACCGCTGCGGCGCCCGCCATCATTTACAGCTTGGTGTCTTTGGCCACCTTTGGCTGGCTGGTCATTCGACAATAAACGAGTACGCAATCAACCATCATGCAATCAACTCCCCAACAAGGCATTGTTTTATTTGCGCATGGCTCTCGAGATCCTCTTTGGCGTTTACCCATTGAGGCCGTTTCCCAGCAAATCAAAAACATGTCGCCCTCAACCGAAGTCATGTGCGCATTCTTGGAGCTCACAAGCCCCGATCTGCCCACATGTGTTCAAAAGATGTCAGAGCAAGGTTTAGCGCACATTTCTGTGGTGCCCATGTTTTTGGGCATTGGCAAACATGCCCGAGAAGATTTGCCTGAGATCATGCAAGAACTAAAAACCAACTACCCCCATGTTCAATTTGATTTGCGTCGCGCCATTGGCGAAGAACCAGAATTGACCTTGGCAATGGCGAAGATTGCCCTCAAATCTATAGATCGATAAGGCATAATAAATCCATATTTACAGGGTTTATTGATATGAACTTGCACCAGTTCCGTTTTGTTCAAGAAGCGGCTCGTCGAAATCTCAATCTGACCGAAGCTGCCAAAGCGCTTCATACCTCCCAGCCAGGCGTCTCTAAAGCCATCATTGAATTGGAACAAGAGCTGGGCATCGACATTTTTGCGCGTCATGGCAAGCGCTTGAAACGCATCACCGAACCCGGCCAACATGTCCTCAAAAGCATCGAAGTGATCATGCGAGAGATTGGCAATTTGAAGCGTATAGGTGAGCAATACAGCGCACAAAACAATGGCACTTTGTCAATTGCAACCACACACACCCAAGCCCGCTATGTGCTGCCCGTGCCGGTTGCGCGTTTGCGTGATTTGTACCCGCAAGTGAACATCAGTTTGCACCAGGGCTCGCCCGATCAGGTCGCACGCATGCTGATGGACGACACCGCAGAAATTGGCATCGCCACGGAATCTTTGGCCGAATACGAAGATTTAGTGACCTTGCCTTGCTATGAATGGCAACACATGTTGGTGCTTGCGCCAGATCACCCTTTGGCTCGCAAAAAACATTTGCACCTTGAAGACATTGCCAAAGAGCCCCTCATCACCTACCACCCTTCGTTCACAGGTCGCACGCGCATTGACACCGCGTTTGCAAATAAAAAATTGCATCCTCGCATCGCCCTCGAAGCCATTGACTCTGATGTGATCAAAACCTACGTTCGATTGGGCTTGGGCATTGGTATCGTCGCTGAGATGGCCATGAAAGACGATCCTGTAGGCGACTTAGTGGCCATTCCTCTGGGTAATTTGTTAGGTAAGAACGTTGCGCGTGTGGCGTTTAAGCGTGGCGCATACCTGCGCAATTTCGTCTTCCAATTTGCTGAGCTCTTGAGCGACAGACTCACTGCCGCCTTGGTGGCCAAAGCCATGACCGGCCATGTGAATGATTACGAGCTGTAAGACAACATGCAACACGCCTTCACACCCCAACTTGTTTCAAAGCACCCCGCCATGGGGACCACCATTTTTTCTGTCATGTCGGCTTTGGCAGCAGAATCGGGTGCCGTCAATTTAGGACAAGGTTTTCCAGATTTCGAATGCGATGCTCAATTGATTGCGGACGTCTCTTCGGCCATGCATGAAGGCTTGAATCAGTATCCGCCCATGCCAGGGGTGGTGCCCTTGAGGCAAGCTGTGTCTGAAAAAATTCAAAACCTATATGGGCGATATTACGACCCCCAAACTGAATTGACGGTGACAGCTGGCGCGACGCAGGCCATTTTGACCATCATGCTTGCCGTGGTTCACCCTGGCGACGAAGTGATTGTCTTGGAGCCCTGCTACGACAGTTATGTGCCCAACATTGACATGGCGGGCGGTGTGGTGGTTCGGGTGCCCCTCACACCAGGTACCTTCCGCCCCGACTTTGACAAAATCCAGGCCGCCATCAGCCCTCGCACACGCGCCATCTTGATCAACTCACCCCACAACCCTAGCGGCATGGTCTGGCGTCACGAAGACATGCTGAAGCTACAAGACATTTTGGCGTCAACATCCATTGTGCTGATCAGCGACGAAGTCTACGAGCACATGGTCTACCAGCCCCTCAAACACTGCAGCGCATCGAGTTATTCGGGTTTGGCAGCGCGCGCCTTCGTTGTT